>JANPLP010000916.1:0-7498 GCA_031426595.1 Planctomycetia bacterium
GCCCCGCCTGTGCCACCAACACCCCTAGCGCCTTCACAGCCGCGTTACGTTCTGCCCGCGTACAGTCGTCATGGAAATAGCCCTGAGCCGCCTCATTGCCCAATAGCTCAAGTTCAAGGGCAATGGTTTCCACTCGCTCCATTAGTGGCCGTGTGTCCTGGTCGATGATTCGTTCACGTTGTTCTGTCGTCAGCATTTGCGTTCCTTCGTTCTGAGGTGTCCGCCCCGCCCAGCGCGTTGCGTTGGCGTAATCTTACCAAAACATGCGGGGAATTGCAAGGGGCTACGGTTATGGAATGCGAATACTGTATCTTAACGCACTCTTTGTTGCATTATTTTCCAGAATGTGGTATACTGATCCTGTGTAACATGTCCGATGACTCGCACGGGTACGACGATGGAACCGCAAATCAAATACGCTGTTGACCGCCTCAAGATGACGCGCGAGATACTAGGGCTCACGATAGAAGGCCTAGGCCTAGTAGGTCCAAAGAGCTTTTGGAGCAACTTCGAGAACCTCCGCGCTGAGCCCCGCCTGTCAACCATCATTCGTTACTGCGATGGCGTGGGTGTTCCGCTGGATGTCCTTCTGAAAGGCTGCCCAGACACTGCTGGCGGGCAAACGGTTTGGCCCGAGGAGATTATTGCAAAGGCAGCCAAGCTATATGGAAAAGAGAGCACAGCCGAAGTTCCTGAAGGTCACCTGTGGCTGCTTGTGTGTCTTGGTGAGCTTAGTGATAGATGGAAGGGGGTCTGTAAGGCTTGGTTAGATTCAAAGCTTGAAAAAGCCAAACGGGAACAAGAGGAGGAAAGACAAGGGCGCGAGGAAGCGCTTTCTAGAATCTTAAGTAGGCATGGTTTCATAGCCCCTACGTTTTGGTGTGTTGACGCAGGGGATGATATGCACACTTTCACTGACGCTGAGGTTGCTAAGCTGTTTGCGGCCGAAGGCGGGTACACTGTTCAAAAAATAACAAAGCCGACTATTTGGCTACTCACAAGGGTTCCTGAGCACACGAAAAACATCGTTACTCACCGAGGGACATACTCCAAGGATGAAGTGGTCAAAGTCGTGGGTGAAGTGGTAGCCAAGCTAGACGATGTTCTCAAGAAGATGCAAGAAGCAAAGAAGCATTAGCATGGTGCAAAAGGACAAACTCTACCGAGTGAAGCAACTCGCCTCACAGTGGGCCGTGTCTACCGATACTGTGAAGCGTCACATCAAGTCCGGTAGGTTGCCAGCCGTTGATATGGGCACAGGGTCACGCGCTGACTACCGAGTAGCGCCGGAAGACGCAGAGGCTTTCCTAAAACCGGCGCAAGGTGAATGCCGTTCGTTATTCGAGCGCTAAACGTACGAAGGCACCCCAGGTTCCGAACTACTTGGACTGAGCCATTTCCTCACAACATCGGCAACAGCCTCTAGTCTGCTGTTGTCTATCTTTTGTCGATACTGCCCGCCCATCGTGTGATCCGCGTGGCCCATTGTCAGGTCGATGGCTGCAGCGTCTAGTGATTCATCCGCGATGGTTCTGTATGTGGAGCGCAGCGCATAGAAGCCGCGTCCCGTCGCAACGCCCGCCGCTTCTAATATGCCATCGAACAAATGCGGGATTGGTGTGTTGTTGCTCCCTGTGCCAAGTTGCTGCCCACGCGCCCCGCAGCAAACGTAGTCGGATGTCGGGCTGAGCTTCCGCCAAGCTTTGAGAGCATCCACTGTGTCACCCCACAGCTTCGCGCGTCGCTCGATACCCGTCTTAGGTCGCGCGTATGCAATCCACCCTTTTTTCAGGTCGATGTAATCCCACTTGAGTTCAACAGCATCCCGATTGCCGAGCCCACAATTGATCGCGAGCCATAGAACAGGGTGCATGTATCCCGAAGCCTTAGAGATGAGCACCAACACTTCATCGGCGGTGAACAGCTTCAAAGGCTTGTTAGCTTTAGCCCGTCGAATAACAGACAGGCTTGGGGCTTTAAGTGTCGCGCGATATGGGAGCGGTGTGGGAGAGTAGCCTGCTTCAAATATCCAGTTGAACAGAACACGCGCTTTTGTGACGTTGCCTTTGCCCGTCTTCGGCGCAACGCCTTTGGTGATGGCATCACGAAGCCGTGTGAAGTCTTGGGGTGTTAGTTGTGTTGCCACCACTGTGTCACCAAGCACATCAACTATACGCTTGCCAACGCGCCTGTATTCCTTCCATGTGTCGGCTGCTAGTTGATCATTGTCGCGCCGCTGCGCTTTTTCATGAAGCCAAAGGTTAATTACATTCTTCAACGTCATGCCATCCGCATGTGGCGCCGGGGTCCGCCCTGAGTAGAGATCATGGCGTACGCGCTCGTATTCTGTTAGCGCTGCGTCGGGGTCATCCCACCTACCGAAATAGAATGTCTTCCCTTTGATTTTCTTAGCCCAGTGGCCGTTATCGTGAGGGAATAACGGATAGTCGGGATAGGGCTTGACGGGCTTCTCTTTTTTCACTGAGTGGGCTCCTGTGTTTTTTCTAAAACACCTGCCAGAAGCACACAGCGCCAGGATCAGAACACCTGGTGTTCTCGACACCCGTTAGGGCATAAAGAGCATTTTCCAGCGTTCCAAAAGTGCCGTTTTCTCAGGGTTTTTCAATATTGCAAGGGCGGAAACTTCGATTTTAAGTCCTGTGTGTCTGCCATTCCACCATCCGGCCAAAGTGTTGCATGCCAAGCACTTATGGGATTTTTGAATCCCGAAGGACTCTGCTTGCCGCCTTAAAGCCGCTAGTTGAATCCATGGCTTCTCGGTCTCGGAGCGTAATATAAGGTCTCGGGCAAGGACCTGCAACGCGTGCGAGTCAGGAGCGCTATTCGGGCTCGGGAGGCTGCGAGTAGGATTTGCAGCGGACGTCGGCTGACTTGGGGGCAAACGACGTGCAGTAGATCCGATGGGCAGGCAGTTTTTCTGCGGCTGATTCACGGTTGAGGAAGCAGTCTTGGTGACAGTTGTGACCGCCATGAATTTCGATTCATCACCTGATTAGCTCAGTTGCAATCGCTGCGCACAAACTTCTTTTGGTGGTTCAACTTGAATTCCAGAACAAACAGATGCGACTGGGTGGGAAGCATGCAGTGGTCGGTGACGACGATGCATCTGGTGATCGCGAAGCTACTTGATCCCCTCCTATGTACCAGAGCTGCTATTCCAAACGAATTCAGCTTTGAATTTTGAGTAAACTAGATCGGCTTGAATCTGAGCTGGCGCAATTATGCGGCGAGTGTTATGGCAGAGTACCAAAGAAAGCTGAGTGATGAGAAAATCTATCGCCCTCTTGATGATCATTGTGCTCGCGCCACTGAGTGCTGTGCGTGCGGCTGAAGGTTCATCAACGGGTGAAAAGCCAAACGTCCTGCTTATCATGGCTGACGACTTGAGGGACTTCGGCGGAGCTTTTAATAAAGAGGTTGTGAAGACACCCAATCTCGATCGGCTTCGGGCTCGCGGGACAACATTTGAGCGCGCTTACGTGCAGTACCCAGTGTGCAACCCTAGTCGAAGTAGCATGATGACGGGACTTCGAGCAGAACAGACAGGAATCGTCGGTAACGACGTTCTGCTGAGGCAGTCACTCCCGCACGTGATCACGTTGCCTCAAATGTGCAAAGAGGCAGGCTGGGAATCACACGCGTTTGGAAAGTTAACGCATCTTGGGGGAGGTAAGGACACAGCGGCTAAACAGCGATGGATGGATGCGGGGCTTTCGTGGCACACGGCCCAAGCGTTTACAGCCACCGCAAACGGTCGCAAGCTCTTAGAGGGGCGGAACGTCACAAACGATGTGTTGAAGTGGTGCGAGTGGGGCGTGGCCAACGGCAGTGATGATGACCAGCCCGATGGCCAAATAGCTTCTGCCACGGTGGCGATGATCGAAAGGCTGGGTGAGAAGCCGTGGTTTATAGGCTGCGGGTTCATGAAGCCGCATGACCCTTTTATCGCGCCGAAACCCTACTTTGATCTCTACCCCCTGGATTCGATGAACATTTGGAGCGATCCGATTGACACCAAAGCCGTACGAAAAGAAAGCGTAGGCTTTGGACTATATGGGGAGGCCTTTGCGAAGTTTTCTCCGGAAGATCAACGTGAGCTATTGCGCGCCTACTGCGCTGGCACCAGTTTCATGGACGCACAGCTTGGTCGCGTGCTCGATTCACTTGATCGGAATAGGCTCTGGGACAAAACGCTGGTCATCTTTGTCGGCGATCACGGATACCATACCGGCGAGCGGGGTTGGTGGAATAAGAACACACTTTTTGAACGCAGTTGCCGTGCACCTTTGATCATCGCAGCGCCAGGAATGAAAGGGGGGCAGACTACGCGTTCTTTGGTAGAGTTCATTGATCTGTACCCGACGGTCGCTGATTTCTGCGGGCTCGAGATGCCTCACGCGACGCATGGTGTGGGGCTACGTCAGATCCTAACGGAACCCACGTCCAGCCACAAAGATGCCGCGTTTACATTGGTCGTTCGCGGCGACAAACTGCATGGTCAGAGCGTTCGCACAGCGCGGTGGCGCTTTACGCTTTGGAGCGACGGCAAATCGGAGCTCTACGATCACGAGGCAGATCCCGAAGAGTTGCACGATGTCTCGGCTCAACACGATGACATCACCGCTGCACTCACCGCGCGGATTCAAACCTTGCCGCCTATCTTAGTCGTTGAGGGTCGTTAAGTACTGGCGGGCCATGAAGGGATCCGAGACTAGCAGTGGCTACTCGACAGCTCAGTTATCGGCGTCATTACCAGTGTGGTTTATCAATGTCGTTTTTTACTTTTCCAGGTACCGCCATACTGATACAGCGTGTTGCCAGGCTTCACAAGTTCCAGGCAGGCAGGGCATACAAAAATCCATTCGCGAGATGCGTCGATGCGAACACGATAAAGAACGTCGTTGGTATTTTGACAGCGCTCACATGATTTTGAACGAATGCGTTTGATTGGCAAAATAACTAGCCCATTAAACTGCGCATCGGAAGCAGATTGGTCCGAGGTGTTGCTTGAGTTAGGTGAGGAATACGGTGAGTTTTTCAGTGTTCTTATCGGCGAGGCGTTTCCCTCTTGCCGCCCATTGAAAGCGATTCTACCGCATCCCAATCACCGCATCACCAGTTGTAACCGATGACGCCGGAGCCAATGTGTAAGACTTGCCTGTCATTGAATTGGGTGTCGTAGTTAACGCCCAGCGCCATGCGATTGTTGTTGCTAAAGTTGAGTCCAGTTCCCAAGACGGCCCAATCTCTTCCCAGGTTCAATCCATTCGCTGTGAAGCCAGTTCCGCCGACGCCCGCAAACTGCGCATTCACGACAGATGTTGCGTCTAAGTACTCGTGCATCCAACTGCCACGAAGTACGGGCGTCATCGTCATGCCGAACCGACCGATACTCGGTTCGATAAGGTATCGACTACCCACAAAACTGCGAAGCGAATGTGTGTCGCTACCCGAGACGTTAAGTCCCATAGCGCCAGCACCGGATTCTGCAAAAGCATTTTGACGAGCGTAAACATATTGCAAACTGGAAAAGGGCTGCAGCGTTCTGCCTTGGCCCAAATCTAAGTTCATTCCCTTTTCGCCATAGGTAAAGCTCTGCCAGCCGTCCGAGGCGCCCGACGCAACTCGCGTCAGGTTTCCTACCTGAATCGTACGCTCGCTTGCATAGTCATCAAACTGCAGACCGCTCATAACTATGCCATAGTGGTTGTCGGTGCTGTGGGTGATTAGCGAGCCGAAATAGCCGCCGTGTAGCCTAGTGTTTTGAGCCTCGCCCTTGACTGACACTGATGAGCCGACGTAACCTCCGAAGAATCCAAGACGAGTCGAGTCATCTATGAAGCGGTCAACACCCATCGTCGTCCCGCCCAATCCGTAGTTGATTCCTGAAGCATTGCCATCGCCAGTCGCTTGTCCACCCAAGCCGTACCCAAGCGACCAACCGGTCCATTGATAAGTGTCGCGCGATGGAGAGATCGCATAGCCCTCTCGAGCTGAGCTTGGCTGTTGGTAGCTGACCAATCCGATAGGAGAAGCCGAGCTGCGCGTACCGCCAGTTGCTGACATCGCAAGTCCCGCTCCGGTTGAGCCACCAAGTCCGCTGGTCGGATTCATGCTTGCTCGAGCGTGCTGGCCGATCATATTTAGCATTTGAGTCGTACCGTTAATCGACACTTGCAAAGTGCTACCAATGACGCTGCCGCTCAGTTGACCTAAGCCGCTCTGAACTTGGCCATTGGTCAGCGGCAGGAACTCGTCGAGAACAACCTTTAGATCACCACTGGTGCCCGATGAGAGGCTGTCAAGATAAGCTCCCACGGAACGTAGGTTGCTCGTCGATGCCACCGAGTAGTAATCCGTGCTGTTTGCGATCAGGGTGAAATACACGCTCGATCCCGTGTATCCCAGTCCTGCGTCAAAGAACGCAAGGTCGTCGGAGATCGAATCAAAAGTGCCGCTCACATGGTTGGCTGTTATAAAAGTGTAGTTGGTTCCTGAAAGATAATTTCCCGGAGCGCTTGTTACATTGACCGTACCGCCGTTGATATTGACGTTCCCTGTCACGTTGATCGCGTCGTGATTAACTCCGGGAGCGGTGCCACCGTCATTGATCTCAATCGTCGTCACACTGCCAGAATTAAACGTAGTATCGCCTGTAACGTTGAGCTGACCGATTGAATTTCCAGGAGCGAGCGTTCCGTTGACGATGACGTTTCCGATAATCGTGCCGTTCCCACCAAGCTCACCCGCGGTGCCGATGGTGGTGTTGCTGGACGTGGTGCCGTTAATTGCCAGTCGACCAGCGTTTACCACGGTCGCTCCGGTGTAAGTATTGTTCCCGTCGAGCACCAATTCTCCGCTGCCCGTTTTCTCAATGGAGCCCGCACCCCCTATCTCATCAGCGAGAGTCATTGAACCAGTGCTGACACCGATATTGGCGGTGATTCCGGTGCCTAAATAAATCCCGGCACCTTGCGTCGTCCCTGCATTGCCAGCGCTGCTTCCATTACCGCCTGCACCAGCGGTGACTCCGCTGCTGGCAATAGCACTATCGAGAATGTTCAGTATGCCGCCATCTCGAACAAAGATCGCACCACCCAGGCCGTTACCGCCATCGCCTCCGGTTTCGTAAGCCCCACCGCTTCCGGCGCCGAAGCCGCCCACACCCTGCGTACCGAATAGGCTCGCGCCTGCACCGCCACCGAACGCACCGCCATTGCCGCCATTTGCGTTCTCTCCACCGCCAGCGCCGCCTCCGAAATTGCCTCCGTTGCCCCCATCTTCGGAATAACCGCCGCCCCCGCCACCGCCACTTTCTCCACCATCTCCACCGGCAGCAAACAGACCACCCCCTCCACCGCCACCACCAGAACTGCCGTTGCCACCTGCGCCATGTTCGCCCCCACCTCCGCCGCCCGGTGTACCGCTCGCTCCAGATTGAAAACTAGAGCCGCCGGCCGCGCCGCCTTCTCCACCG
>JANPLP010000917.1:0-2371 GCA_031426595.1 Planctomycetia bacterium
AGAAGCCGGCCAGCTCAAGCTGAGATTCTACACCTATTAGCGTTTTTTACAGGGCGGCTAAGCCATCGCTCGCGCTTTCGCAGATTTTTGCGTGGCCACTTGATCGGTCGAGGTATTGCAGCCCGTCAACCGACCTGTGGACCAGGCTGATTCGCATGGCTTCTTTGTGCGCAACGATCCACGCAGCGGTGGAGTCGCTGGTGCTTAACGCCGCTTAGATTTTTGAGGAGCGCTCGCCATTCCGCCCCCCTGCATCACGAAAACCGAGGGGTCATCAACGACCCACGGCGTTGTCCAATTCTTGCCGTCGTCGCCGTTGACGACGTTGTAGAAGAACGAACGGAAACGGAGTGCTTGGTAACCGTATGGGAACTGCGACGTCACATAATCTTCAGTTGTTAAATCTTCGACACCCGGTTTTGCATAGTAATGGACCATTCCATCTGGCGTGAAGGACATGCCGAGCGTCCACCAACCCGTCGTCGTGACTTGCAGTCCCTTGAAGTCCCCTCCATTGCGAGCTGCACGGATGCGCCAGTACGCATAGTCTTCTGATTTTTTCGTTTGGTGTTTGCTTTCGAGCACTAAAAAGAATCCTGGCCAGTAGATGCCGTCGTCACCCTCTTTGTCTGGCCCAAAGTTAAACATAGGCTTTTTGGGTGGCGTGGTTTCGAGAGCGGCGCGGAAAGCAAATTGTGGTCCACTGCGCTTTTCCCATTCCTCAATGGGTGGTAAGAAAACGCGCGTCGTTACACTAGGCGACTGGTTAACAGAGATCGGGCCACCCATGCGATTTTGTACGTTCCCGATGAAGTCCTCTTGATGCATCGTGCCGCTGGGGCGATTGGGAATTCCCGTGTAGAGCGACTGCAACAACAACGAACCTTGACTGCCCGGCAACCCACCCTCAGGTGTTTCAACTCGGCGAACAATATCGGGATGCCCCCGCTTCACCCCTTCATACCAACGACCGTTCGATGAGCGGCCGACCGGTTGATTCTGATCTTTGTTGATATCTTCGGTGCTTTTTGGATTGTTTGGAACGTAGCTCCAGGCGGGGTCTTCGAAATCGTCGCCGACCTTCTCGACCGCCATGCCAGTGCCCGGAACAAAGCCGCGCGATTGGCCGCTGACCAGCGCAGCGGGCAAAATCATTATGGCGAAACCAACCCAGATGATCGCGAAGAATTTGCGCATCGCGGGAATCCTTTCCGAGTGCAACGAACAGAACCAAGTTAACGCTTGTAACGGTCTACCTGCTAGTTATCGGAATTAGTCTGCCGGTTGTTTGGCCATTTCGCAAACTCATTTTGCCAGGGTCCTCAAAGTCGATCTCTCTTTCCCAGTGTGCGGGAATTTGCTAAAAAGCGAGACTTAATTCATTGAATACCAAGGGAAAGAAGGGGATTTGCTGTGATTGATGTCGCGGAAATATTGGCGTTGCACGAATCCACGGTGGCTCTTTGGCATCAGCAAGCAATCGAGAACACGCAAAACGGTTGGCTGCAGCTCGTTTGCCAGCAACATATTTTTAACTTTGAGTTATGGCATCAAGAAGATATCGCGCGCAGCCCCTCCGTAACGGATGCTCAGATTGCGACGGTTAAACGCGCCATCGATCGACTCAATCAAGCTCGCAACGATCATATCGAAAAGTTAGACGACTGGATCACTGAGCAACTAATGCAACGCGGCATAACGGCAGTCGGGGACGCGCGGCAAAATACTGAAACTCCCGGCAGTGCGGTCGATCGGCTGAGCATCATGTCGCTGCGGTTGTTTCACTACGAAGAACAGCTTGAACGCGATGACGTAAATGCTGACCACACGCAAAAAATGCACGTCCGTATCGCCCTCTGCCGCGCCCAGAAAACCGACTTGAGTCAATCGCTGACCGAGCTACTGGAAGACATCATGGCTGGTCGAAAACGCCATAAGACCTACCGCCAAATGAAAATGTACAATGACCCATCGCTTAACCCTTACTTGTATGCGCCCGGAAAAGTCGCACCACCAAGCTAAATCAACCAGCAAGCTCAATCACTAGCGCTCTGTCCAGATTAAATTTTAGGGTGGCACGCTCTGAGGCTTTGCGAAGGGGGTGGCTAATGTCGCTCAAAACACGCCCTTCGCATTGCCTCTGGACGTGCCACCAAAATTACGATCAACCCAAAAAGTAACCTGTAACGCCGCACCACCAAGCTAGATCATCCAGCAAGCTATACAGGTTCGCAGTCGGCCCAGTTCAGGCCCGCTTTTACGTCCACTCGTAGAGGTACCGACAACTCGGCTACCGTTGACATTTCTTCACGTACCAGAATGGTAAGTGCCTCGCGGTCGCACTCCTTCACTTCGAAAACCAGTTCGTCAT
>JANPLP010000918.1:0-4079 GCA_031426595.1 Planctomycetia bacterium
ATGAATTTTTCAAATTCTTCCGGAGTTGGAAGCAGTCCCACAATATCAATCGTTGCACGACGCAAGAATTCTTCATCTGTACACTTGTTGCTAGGTAGGATACGAAGCTTCTTGAGTTTTTCCGCCACTAGTATATCGATGTAGTTTCCGGTGCTCTCCGGTGCACTGTATTGTATACCGGCAGGCAGCGCGAGAACTTGCGTGCCGACAGTATGCGTATCGAAACGCGCCATCACGAACGCTTCGCCACGGAATCCAGCGGTCACGGCGCCCAGGTTAGTCACGGCAGCCGAACGTTCGTTGTTGGTCGTGAAAGCCGCCAAGGAAGTCACGTCGCGCGTGGTCCCATCGCTGTAATGAGCGACTGCAACTAAGCGCTGTGTGGCACCTTCACCCTCAAGGACCGCCTGAGTCGGAAACAATTCAACTTTGGTGCAGGTAGGTGGAGCCGCAGCATCGAGCGGTGCGTTGGCTTTCAACCACGTCAGCATTGTCTTCTCATACTCGCTGCCAGGTTCCATCCGTTTTCCACCGGAGTGCGGCACGCCCCCCACAGACTTGAGCAAAATCAAACTTTGCTCCGGGATGGCCAAGTTAATACGCCGCACACCAATCTCACGCGTGATTCGCTGGTAATCTCCCACTGGATCGAAACCGAAGAGCGACAATCGAAAACCATCTTTACCTCGAGCGGCACCATGGCATGAACCGGTGTTGCACCCCGAGCGAGTCAGCACGGGCATTACGTCGAGATGAAAACTGATTTCTCGCGGTTTAGTTGCTTCAGTTACCGACAGCGTAGCCTCCGCGGCCATGCCTTCCCAAGCCGCAACAAGTTTGGATTGACCGTCTGCAAGCGGTGAAAGTCGGAAGTTCTCGAACTTGACCAACGCTGCGTTTTCAACTTTCCATTGCACTTTGTCGGTGACATCAAACGTGATACCATCCGCCCGCGAAGCCACTGCGATGACGTTCTGATAATCCGCCGTCGTGCTTAACTTGATGTCTGGCGGATAGATTACCAACGACTTCCACGCGGCCACTTGTGCCGGTGCCGGTACCGTGACAGCAGGTGCCGGCGCAGCTGTTGGTGCAGGTGTTGGCGCAGCTGTTGGCGCAGGTGTTGGTGCAGGAACAGCAGGTGTGTCTGCCGCAGCGGGCACCACTGGGGCAGCTGCCGGCGGAGCTTCTTGAGCAGTAATCGGCGTATTAAAAACTAACTGAGCTGAGGTGCAGCACAGTAGACCTGCTGCCAAGTTCCAAGTGCGTATTCGTCTAAACATGATCGCGATCCGTTTAATCTTTTTTCAATCGGTTGAGCGTTGGATTTGACGTAAAGTTTCTAGTTCAACTGCAATGTGCATTCGATTGCAAGTTGCGGACCAGCCGGCGAGTGCCATCGCGATTCGATCGCGTCCTCGCCAAGCATGCGTGAGGACTACTGACCAGCGGGCTTCATAATCGCTTGCTGAGCTTGCCGCAGTTGTTCCAAGCGGCTCAGTGGTTTAGCGGGTGCGGCTGCAACTGGTGCGGCAGGCGTTACAGCGGGGGCGGCAGCCACCGCAGTCGGCGATACCACGGCAGGCGGCGTAAGAGTTAACTCGCCTGTGCCTTGCGTTTGCACGATCGTGCCCGAAGGTCGCTTGATCGTCGCCTTGACGACCAATGTCTTGAACTGGCCTGCACGCGCATCGGGCCCCATCTGAATCGGGAAATCCAACTGGGTCATTTCACCCGCCAACTTGACAATCGGAGCCGCAGAGGTCACTCCAGCGGGAAGACCGACTATTTCAAACTCCGCCTCACCTTCCGGCGGGCGCTTCACAGTCAAGCCAACACTTATCGAGCTCGCGCTTCCAAGCTCCGCAACCGCCTTCGAAAACTTGAAATCAAAATACGAATCCGCAACTTCTAAATTCACGAATTCGGATGCCAGCCAGATATTGGCATTCGTACTTTTTGCACGCGCCAAGACGGTAATTGGATACTGGCCGAAAGCCGGTTTGCCGTTCGCCGTGATCGGAATTTCAACCTGGTCCTTGTCACCAGGAATTTCTGTCGAACCGCTCGCGGACACACCGCCTGGCGAGTAAAGAACACGCAAACGAATCGGTTCTTTAAAGCCTTCTTTACGTTTGGCTTTGACGACGAGAGTTGAGCTCCCGTTCGTGACCAAAGGCACTTGCGGCTGAACGATTTCAATATCGAACGGCGCAGCTTTAGTAACGGCAATCGCCATGCGGTTTGAATCGTGCCCCCACATGTCGACATTATTCTGGCCGCGCACCAACATCGTGCGTTGTGATAAGCCACCTTGAACTCCTGCTCCGTCCGGTAGCGTCTGACCGATCAATGCAGTCAACGAGCCATCGACCGGTGCGTCTGCGGCCGCGCGAATAAGCATCGGAATAAATGACTGATTGGCAGTCAGCGATGCAGTTACTAGCTCCGTTCCGGCGGGCGCTTGTTCCATGCGCAAACCGAGATCGCCACCAAAGTTCTTACGATTCGCTCGCAGAAGCACCGCCATGCGGCTACCTTGCGGAATCTCGAGCACTTGGGACGTGTATCTTTCGAGCTCGTCGATCGTCAAGTCAAGCGACTTTTGCGCGGGTGCAATCTCGATACGATACGCATGAAACGGGCTTCCTTCGTTCAACTGGTCCCGCACGGCAACTAGGTACTCACCATCCTCTGGGAATTTAAAGGCCTGTACGCTGTCTGGTCCACCAGCATCATCATTGGCAGCCAAGCGACCGCCGCCAACTTTGTGAATCTCCAGCCAACTGTCGAGCGGCGAGCGAAGGATGCGTCTTCCATAAACCGTGAAGTCAAGCTGCTGATCCTTCTTGCCTTTGATCTTGAACCAGTCCACATCGCCTGTTGTCTGCAGAATGCCATTGAGAGCCGCTGGGGTGTCGACTGCAGTTAGAGTTGCGGGATCGGTATCAGGTTCGACCTCGTTCGTGTTGACAATATCGACCACTCGCAAGCGATTACCTGAGGGAGCGACCTTTCCGTCGTGCTGCGAAATGAACTCGAAAGTTCCCGGCGCTATCGGCAATTGAATAGACTCTTTCCAGGTCTCACCACTCGCGTCCATGATCGTCGCTTCGATTTTTTCACCGGGTCGCCCGCCTGACGGAACGACGGCTAAAGGCCGCGGGAAATCGCCGACATGCAAACGGTATTGGCAACGCTCATTTCCTCCGAAACTACTTTCACGCACTTCGATAATGTACTTGCCAGCGCGAGGCGCTTTCATTGAGCAAACACAATCTTGTTGCAGCAGCGGAGCATCATCGCTGCGCGCGACTTCAAATCGCTTTTCATCCAGTATCGCCACGAACGGGTCGAACATTTCCGATCCAAGCCGAATTCCTTCAAGCTCGCAGGTGATCTTCTGCCCTTCAGCCAATTCCAGGACGTAGTAGTCCACATCTTCATTCGTGATGACGCCGTTAATGGTCGTGTTTAACATCGCGGCCTGAGGAGTTGCAAAGTCGCTGTTGGGTTCCTTTTCTTGCGCCTCCGGGAGTGGAGAGATTCCGAAGTACCGCAAGTTGCTAATGCCCGTTTCAGTCACAAGACGCATCGAATGCAAACCCGGCTGGCAATCAGCAGTTGCTTTCAGCTTAACTTTGACTTTGTTTTCGCCATCCGCTGCCAGGCTAACCACCTCCACACCAGGCTCATAAAAAAGCAGCTTTTTCGCGTCGCCAATCCGAGCACCGGTGATCAGCAATTCAGCTTCCGTTCCACGCTGCAATCCGGCTGGACTAATCAAGGTGACGTTTGGATCATCGGCCAAACTAATATTAGAAGATGCAAAACCGAGACCACAGACAGCCGCTAAAAGCAAAACGCGGCGCACGTAACTTCTCACAACGGTCATCCTCCAGTCGCCAAGCTCCGTAAACCCGCCAAGCACTCGGCTCATGCTGGGTAAGCGGACATCCTAACTTGGCGACCTGTAATGTATTGGAAACGCGACCTGCTGTTCCATCCGCAGGAAGAAATTTTCGGCAGTTGTTCAACTCGCGGTCTCAGCGTCTTCGCCTCAACCGCGCGTGAAAAGT
>JANPLP010000919.1:0-4738 GCA_031426595.1 Planctomycetia bacterium
GGCCGACGGGCGCGGCGCCTCGGCAGCATCGAGCTCCGGTTTTTGCGAGCACGGATGTCCTGATTGAGCGCGAGGCCACACATCAACATTACGCGGTGAAGTTGTGGCCAGGGTTGAATTGTAACGATCCACAGCGCTATGCATTGCGGATGCTCTGCACCATTTTAGCGGACGACTCAGGCAGCCGATTGTTTTGGGAATTGATCGACACTGGTCGCGCTGAGACTGCTGCACTTTGGCCTCAACTTTTCGATGATTGCGGTTGTTTGCTCGGTTACCTTTGCTGTGCACCCGAAGACGCGGAGGAAAACTTGGAAACGATGCAAAAAGTCTTTGACGACGTGCTCAAGCAAGGTGTGACTCGCAAGGAACTTGAACTTGCGAAAAACAAAATTCAAGCTGGCTTGATTCTCTCGGATGAACGTCCCAGCAATCGATTGTTTGCGCTCGGACAGTCTTGGTTAACTCGCCGTTCCTACGAGCCGCTCGATGTCATCCTCGAGCGATTTGCGGCGGTCAGTCAGCAAGATATTTTGGATGTAGCTCAGCGCACATTGAAGCACGCTCCGACGACGGTGCAGATCATTGATCCAGAGTCCTAGTTAGTCAAATTTATGGCCGATCCACGCATCGAAATCTGTTATTGTCGCCAATGTCAATGGATGCTTCGCGCCGCTTGGTTCGCGCAGGAACTGCTTACGACTTTTGCCGATGAGTTGGGCGAGGTGGCGCTGATCCCCGGCACAGGCGGCATTTTTCAGATTCGCTGCAATAGCACTCTGATTTGGGATCGAAAGACCATGAATGGTTTTCCGGACATCAAGGAGCTGAAGCAACTTGTTCGCGATCAGATTTGTCCCGACAAGCAGCTTGGTCATGTTGATCGCAGCAAAACCGAATAGGCGATGCGACGGATTAGTCTTTTAAGTTCAAATGGATTTGAAAATGAGCGATAACATTTTTACTCCGGGTGACACGCCGCAGACGGTGAAAAAAGCCAATGGTGAGGTGCTTACCGTTCCGACAGGTTGGGAATTGCTGCCACCTGGCGATCCCCTTTTGACAAGGCGAGTAAAAGCGGCTGGGGAACATTGGGTGGTTCAGGAAAAGAAAGGTCGGAAGATGTTCTCGCGCGGTGTGTGGGCGCCGACTGCAACGATTGCAAAGTTAAGGATCGCGTGCGAAGCGGAACGGAATACGGATAGTTATGCCAAGCGAAAAGTGGCCGATGCGAAACGGCGAGAGAAGGTTCAGGCCGAGTATGTCGAGGACTTTGAAGGCGCGGTACTTGCCTACTTAGCATTTCATACATCGCACCAAGTAGTCGCTCAGAGAATGGCCCGAGCTATAACAAATCATGCAACACCGGTTGGTAGTGGTACCGTCGCGCGCACGACTCGAATACCGATCGAACAGAGGGCTGAGGCTGCGGTAATCGCTTGGATGCGCCACCAAACGACAGCTTACGATTCGATGCAGATTGCTCGTGTTAAAGGGGAACGACGGGAAGTTCGCCGAATGCTAGCGCAGCGTTCCAAGCACCTGCTGAACAGTTACCGCATCGGGGTGCCTATCAAGGAAGATTGCCCACTTCAGATAGCGCTTGCGGAGGAGACATAGCCGCAGACGACGCAGCGCTCGGTTTACTTTCCGCGTCGATTTTTACTCGATAGTTTAGCATTCGCCGAGTTCCGACTTCTTCGCAGCGGATCCAAAACTCGGCGCCGTGTTCAAACTTGGGTAACTGCATGAAGAGCTCGCGACTGGAGTTACCCGGCATGAGTTTTTCGAGCTGAAAATGCTGATAGGGATAAGGTGGCGGGAAGAGCTTGCACTGGAAAGTTGTTTCAGCGTTCCCTTTGTTGATAGCTGCTACTCGGAGCATTATTACTGTGTCTGAAATTTTCTGTATCTGCCACTGAAAATCGATATCTTCAAAACCGACCGTTAGTTCGTGATACGTACTAAATCGTTCGGTGCGGTCGGCTTCCAATTGAAAATCAAATCGCACCGCATGCTTGCCTGCGGAAACGTCGGATCGCAATTCGAGCGGATATTCTTTCTCGGTTTGCCGATCGGGAGTGATTTGGATTGCTATGCCACCTTGCCCGGTCTCGATCAGGCTCGGGGCCGCCAAGGCCATCGTGCCACGAACAACCTTTCCGAAAGGATTGCCGATCGTGAAGGGAACAGATTGTCCACGACCTGCGAGGCTCTGGAGGCTGGCGGTGCCCAACTGAAACTGCATTCGAAAACGTGCGACCGCCAGATCGACTCCGCGAACGATGATAGGCCAAGGCCCCACTGCGATACTTTGTTCGATGCTGCCCGATGCCATTTGGATATGTTTTACCTTGACGGGCCGCCCCCACAGATCGATCGCTTCGACATTGGAACCAAGGTACAGTTGCTCAACGATTTCGGTTTCGTTCCAGAGCAGCATCAACGCATCGCCGCCGCGTTGGAACACATGATTTTCGCTTCGGTTAGGTAAAGCGACTTGGCCGACATAGAATGCTGAACCCAGTTGCTGGATCAAAGTCCGCCATGGAACGGAGATTACTTGCGGTTCAAAGTTGGAATCGAACAGCCCCACGTCAGGGTCGAGGGGCTTAGTCAGGAAAGCGGATGCAACACCGAGTTTTTTCATCATAGCCATGCGCTCGGTCAAGTCGCGAACGCGATCAAGCAGCATGTATTGCTTGGCTGACAAAAGATCTAAAGTCAACCACTTCGTTGTTCCCTCGTGCGATTTACCAGCCACATAAAATGGAAGCTCTTGCGCCCGCAGTTCGGGCCGGATGGATAATTGAGTCGCTTCCCAAGCCAGCACTTCGTCACTGGGTAGCGAGTTGAGCCAAGGCCAGGCGATGGCTAGATGCAACTCTTGGCTATAGGACTGCACGCTGGCATGGATCTCCGACAGTGTCTTGGTGAGTTGTTCGTTTGCGAGAAAGCTATGGTCGTCGTCGCTGCCAAGCTGGAACCAATTGAGCTTCATCGTCATACGCGAGAGTATGGGATCGAGCAGTGGCTCCCAAACGCTCTTATTTTGGAAGATGGTGACGATGGGTAAGCGGTTTTTATCGTCATTAAATTGTTTGCGCTGAGAGGCGGGCGGCTGATCGATCACTCCTATGCACTGCACCGCTTGAGACTGCAAGCGTTCAATCAACCAGGCAAGTTGGTCGACCGACGCAGCATCTTCGTTGACATCCAACCAAACGGGAATCTTCACGCTGCTCGCACCAAAGGTTCTTACCAGATGAGGAATGTTACGAAGTTGTTCGTTGCTCAGGCCTGGCGGTAGCGACCATCCGAAGGGCCCGACACCGTCTAGCGGCGCCGCATCTACGACCGCGAGCGGCAGGGACTTATCGTGAATGCGGCTGGCATGCTTACCAAGGTAGACGCGCGCGATGAAATGACCAGGTGATTCCAAGCGAACCTTCCACTTGGCTTGGCCATTGCTCGTGTTAACAGGGGGCTGCTTTGGTGTGCCCGAGATTTTAGTACCGACGAATTGCCCAGCGTCTGGTGCAGCGGTTGAATTCGGTTGCGTGCGAGGTTCTGCAGCCGAGCGAAGAGGGACAGATTCTTCTTCTACAACTCGCCCTAATTCGTCGAGCAGTTGGAACCGTACCGTAGGATTCTCCTCGCGGTTGCTAATACCAATCGCCGTGCACGTAATCTCGCATTCCTGGCCCGGATGGGCCACGTTCATTTTCAAGTTGCTTTTCAGTTCGAGTCGCGGGACTCGACTAATGCGAATGTTATCGACCCGGACGATGCCTCGGAATTCTCGAGATTGATTTCGTTCGACGATGATGTGAACACGCGCCGCTTGAAACGGCTCCGAGTCATCCTGCGTATTGAGACATTGAACGCGTCGCCACTCGGATGTACCAGTTAGTTCCTCGGTAGTAGTTGTGCTGACGGATTGGAGGCTGGTGTCGAGCATTTCGAGTTCGAGCCAGGCGCGATGACCATTTAGTCCCACGCATTGGACAGAGGCTTCCAAGCCGTAACTGTAGCGAGGGTCGAGCCGCACGACGGGGCTGATCAGCTCAGCGGAAGCACCATCCATTTGCATTTCAATGCAGCGATCCACGGCGATGTCGAGCAACTTTGAAACGGGTGCTGGAATGCGTTCAGGATTGGGTGGAGTGGTGATGTTTCCGGATTCGTATTTGTCCCAAAGCAGACTGAGTGTGCCCTGGGATTTTGTGGCCGCGGTGGCGGCGGCGGGGTTTCGCGGTACCACTTTCATGACCAGATAGGCGGGGTGGTCGCGGTCTTGGCGACGTTTCCATCCCTTCGGCCACTGGTCACTTGGATTAAGATCGCTACGCTGGAACTCCCAAGCTTGCAGAAGATCTGCTTCCAAGTCTTGGGCGTGCAACGAAAATCCGCTGAACAAAACGATCCATCCAGCTAGGCAGCTCAGAAAGAGAGCATCGCTGCGGGAAACGCGCGACGCTGATGAGCAAGCCATGGGAGATTTTAATTGTGCAGCCATAGGAACGATAAGGAATCAACCAGAAGTGCCGGAACTTAGAATCGGGATTCAGATCGCCAGTTTGGGGCAGCCATTAAAAGTGGCCCTGCAGACCGCAGCGCGACTTGGGGCTACCGGAGTTGAAATCGACGCTCGCACGGACATTAGGCCAAAGGAATTGACGGATACCGGTCGACGTCAGTTGAAAAAATGGATGGATGATTTGAATTTGCGGGTTGC
>JANPLP010000920.1:0-10079 GCA_031426595.1 Planctomycetia bacterium
TCGCGGCGTTGAAATCGGTGGCCACGCCCATTACATCTGTAGCGCCATGCAGTTGACCGCGAAACTTCCCAACGGCGAATCGGTCGAGTTACTGAAGATCAACGACTGGGATCTCGATTGGCAGGATCAATATCAGTTTGCTACGCCGCAGATCCTTCCCAAAGGAACTGAGTTGAACGTTTCGATCACCTATGACAATTCAACCGCCAACCCCGAGAATCCGTATTCTCCACCACGCAACATTACTTGGGGTCGAGAATCGAATGATGAAATGGGTTCGATAACCTTACAAGTAGTTGCATCCGACGAAAACCAACGGAAAATCCTCGAGGGCGACTTGCGGCAAGCCACTCGTGATAGTCTGCGCAATCGCCTCAAGTCCCAGACATCGGGTTTGGCTGCGCTCGGTGGCGGCCTCGGCAAAGGGAGCCTAGTACGGCTGTTTGATCGCAATCAAGATGGCAAGCTGCAAGAGAAAGAGGTACCCGAGCGATTCCGAGAACGACTGTTTGACTTTCTTGACAACAACGCCAACGGCGAACTCGATTCAGAAGAGTTAGCCTCAGGCCGCCGCAGTTTTGAATCCATCATGGAATCCAAGTAGTTAACAAGGTTGAAGTTCATGCCGCGTCTATACCAAACTGGTGTGCAAGTATTGATCCTAGTTACCGCCACAGCACACACGAGCGTTTCGCAGCAAGCGTCCACAACCAAGCAAAGCCCGTCAAACCAGACGATATCGCAAACGGTAAAAACACCCTATGATCCGCTTGCCGTCGACAAGAATTACATTCCCAAATCTATAGAACTGTCGGTGGAATTCGCTAGCCCATCGCGGTCAGTTCCAATCCGCATCGATCTCCCCGCTGCGAATATGTCGGCGCCTGTCGTGTTATTCAGCCATGGTTTAGGTGGCTCGCGCGAGGCTAACCCCTCGATGGGCCAGCACTGGGCGGCTCGCGGCTACGTAGCAGTGTTCTTGCAACACCCAGGCAGTGACAGCTCAGTGTGGAAAGACGTGCCGCTGCGCGAACGTATGACTGCCATGCGAGACGCCGCGACGGCTAAAAATTTATTGCTACGCTGCGACGATGTGCGCGCGACACTTGATCAATTAGGGACGTGGAATCGTACCGAGGGGCACCCGCTCTTCGGACGCTGTGACCTCGAACAAATCGGAATGAGCGGCCATTCGTTCGGAGCTCAGACCACGCAGGCAGTTGCCGGTCAAAAGTTTCCAATGGGCGTAAGTAAACTCGACGATCGTATCGACGCAGCAGTGATATTCAGTCCCGGTTCGCCAGCGATGGGTTCCAAATCACAAGCGTTCGGCAGCGTCCGCATTCCCTGGATGCTCATGACAGGCACAAAAGATGTCGCACCCATCGGCGGCCAGACGGTTGAATCGCGTTACGCGGTCTACCCCAACCTACCCACATCGATCGACAAGTACGAATTGGTGTTGAACGATGCCCAGCACTCCGTGTTCTCGGATCGCAAAGTGCAAGGAGACCAAGCCGTGCGTGACTCGCAGCATCAAAAATCAATCCTCGCACTGTCAACCGCTTTCTGGGATGCTTACCTCAAGCAAAACTCGGAGGCTCGATCATGGCTGACCACGGACGCGGTTCGAGACGTCATTGCCAAGGAAGATCGCTGGCAATTCAACTCCGCCAAGTAGCCTTCACAAAAATCGTATCCAACATGAAATCTTTTCCACTGGTAACGCTTTGCTCCCTCATCGCGATGTGTTCCCTACTGCAAAGTAGCTCCGCACAAATCAACCCAGCCGAGGCTCCCGCACCACAGGAAAGCAAGAATTTAAAACTACCGAAGCAGCCGCCGCTCGTATTTCGCGATATCAGCGGAGTAGAGCATTCGCTCCCTTGCAAACCAACTTCAAAATCCACTGTGCTCGTCTTCATCAACACTCAATGCCCCATTGCCAACGCTTACCATCCGACGTTGCAAAAGTTAAAAGAAGGATTTGCGAGCGCCAACTTCGAGTGGGTGATGATTCATGCAGACCCAGAGGTGACCATCGAAGCAGCCCGAAAACATCAACTCGAATACAACATCACCTGGGCCATAGCTCTGGATCCAGGAAACAACATTGCCCGCCGCGTCGCCGCTAAAGTGACTCCAGAAGCGGTGATCATCGACGGTCATGACCGCGTAATCTATCGCGGCCGCATTGATGATCTTTATCAGACTTACGGGCGCAAACGCCCCGCGCCGACCACCGCTGACCTACATGACGCTCTGGTTTCGATCCTCAACAATCAACCCATCAGACGTCCAGAAACCAGGGCGATTGGATGTATCATCCGCTATGCCGATTGAACGAACACCGCCGCGTTCATTGACAGTTCTACCAGCCCAACGTTGTCCTAGAAACTTAATGAATTGCCTACGTACTTAGCTCATCCAAAAACTCCTTGATTCGCTTCTCACTAACTGTTTGCTTGGTGCCTAGCGACTGAGCGAAAACCGAGACACGAAATTCTTCGATCAACCAGCGAAGTTGGTCAAGTTTTGCATCAGTCGCCGGTGTACTCAACTTCGGCTTCAACTGCAGCTCACGGTACCTCAGCACTGCTTTCTCAATCGGCAACCTCAACTGCTTGTCCTTGGGCAAGCCACCGGATTTGAGCTTGTCGAGCCGCAATTCGATAGCGCGCAGATAGCGCGGATATTCAACGAGCGCGGACCAAGGTGTCGCTTTAAGAAAATCTTCGGCCAACAAGTCGCTGATTTGCGATCGAATGTCGTCTGCAATCTCACGCCAAGTCGCAGGAAGAGCCTCTACGCGCTTGCGAACTTCGTGCGCTGCCTCAGCCAGTTTTGGCAGCCACGCCGCGACGTTTTGCGTAGCGATCGAAATCTGCTCGATGGCGCGGAGATTGCGAGTTTCAAAGTCATCGCGATTTTGCGGTAGCGGACGATTGTCGATGAACGCGATGCGCGAAATGAGATCTTGAAGCTGTGTACGCAGTTGGTCGCTCCGCAATACATGGCCCAACAATACACTCGATTTTTCCAACCCCGGAAGGTGAGCGATCTGCCCGCGCAAATTGCGATGATGTTTGATCGAAAACAATCGCATCCAACCCTGCATAGCCAATCTCTGCGCTTCAGCCTCGTGGTCAACCAGTCGCAATTCAACTGCCTCACCCACGTCGACCAGCGTCGGAAACGCAGCCACCGTCAAGCCTCCACGACGAATGGCAACCTGCGACGGGAGCGAATCAAAATCGATCTGAGTGATACGACGATCTTGCCAATCGCTTTTTTCTCGAACCACTTTCGCACCGACGATCGATTCCGGTGGCGCGTGACGAGCTTGCAGTTCCGCCACATTCCGTCCCGCTTCGATAACTGCTCCGCCATCGTCGACGACCTTCACCAAAATCTGCAGATGTTCAGGCAACTTCGTCCAATCGAAATCGCTTGCGCGTATCGGTTCCTTGGCATGCGCCGTCATCAACTCGCACAGCACGGTGGAAAAAGGACGCTGCCTATCTGCCTTCGCAAGGCGTCCAGCCAGCGCCTTCGCGACATCCGGCGCGGGAACAAAACTGGTCCGCAAATTCTTAGGGAGCGATCGAATTAAGTGCAAAAGTTTGTCTTCGAGCAAACCGGGCACGAGCCACGCCAACGCTTCATCGCTGATCTGCCTAAGAGCGGCTTGCGGTACAGTGATCGTTACACCATCGGTAGCGTTACCGGGCTCGAAGCGATACGCGAGCGGTAAACGGGTGGTTCCAACTTGAAGCGCATTTGGAAATGCTTGCGCAAAATCTTTAGCCACACTCCGCTGGTCGGAAATCATATCCTCTGGTTTCATCCATAGCGATTTGACTAACGGCGAATCAGGGTTGCTGTAGATCCAATTGCGCAGGCTGTTTAAATCGGTAACCTCAGCCGGTATGCGCTGCGCGTAGAAGCGTTCCAACTGATACTTATCGACAATGAATTGACGCTCGCGAGTTCGCTGAGCCAGTTCGTGCAAATCCGCAAGTATCTCTTGGTTATGCGTGAAGAATTTTTCCTTACAACTCCAGTCGCCGTTCACCAATCCATGCTCGATCAGCATCTCGCGCGCAGTCGCCGCATTGATTGGAGCCAAGCCCACTCGACGCCCTACCACGATCGGCAACCCATAAAGTGTGCTGCGTCGATAGACCATGGCCGAACCCGTTTTGCTGCTCCAATGCGGATCGTAGTACGAATGTTTCAGCAAATCGCGGGCTGCATGTTCAATCCAATCGACATCCACTTCAGCGATGGTCCGGGCGAAACGTTTGGTCGTCTCCACGATCTCAGCCGCCATGATCCACTTCGGTTTTCTACGAAACAAACCCGAGCCAGGCCACAGAGAAACAGACATTCCGCCAGCCGCTTTGTATTCATGGTTGTCCCCCGCATGCGCAATACCACTCAGCAACCCTGTCAGCAATGACTGATGAATCGCGTCATAGCCTTCGGGACGCTTAATTACTTCAGGCTTGGGCGCAGGTACATGGCGATGCTGCTTGCCTTGCCCGCGAGTATCCGGTTGCGGCTCAACTTGCTTCTTCGAATCGATCGGTGGCAGCCTAATTTTTCGCTGACCAACTTTCATTCCGGAACCATGCAAAAGTTCCTTCAGTTGACGAACGATATCCGCCCACTCACGGAAGCTATTATGCGAAAGAAAACGTTGATGCAGCGCCTTCTGCAGACGCGATCGCCCAAGGTCATTCCCCAGTCGCTCGTAAAAGTCCCACAGTCGCAAGTAACTCAAAAAGTCGCTATGCGGATCAAGAAACATCGCATGGGCTTCATCAGCTTGAGGCGCCTGTCCCGCCGGTCGTTGACGCGGATCTTGCGATTCGATGGCCGCCGCAATGATGAGTACTTCAGGTAAGCAGTTGCGTTCGCTGGCTTCGATCAACATCCGCCCGACCCGCGGGTCGCACGGCAACGCGCCCAGTTCTCGACCAACTTGGGTCAGCTCCCCGCGTGCATCGATGGCATCTAATTCGCGCAGCGTTTTTTCCGCATCGCGGATCGCTTCCGGCGCTGGCGGATCAAGCAACGGAAACTCATCCAGAGGCCCGAGTTTAAGCACCAAACTCTGCAACAGCACCGCCGCTAAATCGCTGCGCCGGATCTCCGGTGTGGTGAACTGACTCCGCGATTCGTAGTCGTCCTGACTAAACAAACGGATGCACACGCCCGGTCCCAACCGGCCACATCGACCGCTGCGCTGATTAGCCGAAGCTTGTGAAACTGCTTCAATCGGCAATCGCTGAACTTTGCTACGCGGCGCATAGCGACTGATTCTCGCTAGTCCCGTATCAACGACGTAATGGATTCCCGGTACCGTCAACGATGACTCAGCCACATTGGTCGACAAGATAATGCGACGCTGATTGTGTGGTTGAAAGATCTTGTTCTGATCCGCTTGGCTCAGCCTCGCGTACAGCGGCAAGGTCTCGACGCCGCGGTCATTTCCATAACGTTTGTGATGGCCGCCAAGATGCTTAGCAACGATACGGATATCGCGCTCTGTTGGTAAAAACACCAGCACATCGCCCGCACCTTCTTGCAGCAACTCATCGCAGGCATCGGCAATGGCTGCCAACTGCATCTGTTCATCGGGCTCTTCATCGACTGCGTCGGTCACGATCGGTCGGAATCGCATTTCAACGGGGTACGTTCTTCCAGAAACTTCAACAATAGGCGCTGGCCCTTGATCGTCAGCGAAATGGTCCGCGAACCGTTGCGGATCAATCGTTGCGGAAGTGATGATCAGTTTCAGATCCGGACGCTTGCCGGAAAGCTGCCTCAAATAGCCGAGCAAAAAATCAATGTTCAGCGAACGCTCGTGCGCTTCATCGATGATGATTGCGTCGTATTGGTCAAAGAATCGATCGCGCTGCGTCTCCGCTAACAGCACTCCGTCGGTCATGACTTTGATGAGCGTTTGAGGCTGCGTGGCGTCGGTGAAGCGAATTTTAAAACCCACTAACTCGCCCACTTTTGAACCCAACTCATCGGCCAAGCGGCTCGACACCGCCCGCGCCGCCAGACGGCGAGGTTGGGTATGGCCAATCATCGCGCGCTGACCAAGGCCCGCCTCCAGGCACAACTTCGGCAACTGCGTACTTTTACCCGATCCCGTTTCGCCACAGACTACAATCACTTGACGCTCGCGAATGAGCCCAATGATTTGTTCACGATGCGCCGTGATCGGCAGCTCAGCATCGTAATCGAGCCGCGGAATGCTGGCGATTCGTTGATCGCAGAGCATCTGGGATTTTCGGGCCGCTTCCTCCCACGCCGCCACGCGCTCTTGGCTGGCCTTCTGTTGTTGAAGCTGTTGCCATTGCCGCAGCAGCCGCTGGCGGTCTGCTTGCATCACCTGCTGCAAAATCGCAGGCAAATTTCTATTTGAAACCGTCATCAGTAAAATGCATTCCCCTTGGTTGGGCGATTTTCGCCGGTGCCATCGCTGGTGCCAGCACCGCCCTCGTAAATCATCCCCTGCGTGGCTGTCCCCTCCGCTTTCTTCTCATTGAGTTCTACTGTAGCAAGCTGGGCCAGTAAAGCGCTAATGAACCGGCAAACGAAGTGTTGATGCAATCCCGCATCCGAAACTTACAACTCACCGAAGCCATCAACGCTTAAAACCGCTAGAAAACACCAGCGTCTTTAGGAATACGCACAGCCGTTCCGTCAATGGGAGGCCAGGAAATTGCAGCAAACAGCTTCATCAGTTTTTCACCGCGATCGGGATTTAGTTGTGTGACCCAATTGATTCGGCCAAGCAGAAAAGCGCGGAAGTTGTGATGGTGATTGCGGTTCTGATCCGCAGTACCCTTTTTGATACAGTTATAGAGAGTCGCCTTCAATTCATCGTACGCAGCACGCTGTAAGTTGGGGCGTTGGTTGAAAACAATTCCTGCTGCGAATTGTCGAGTCGATCGACGCATCTCGCGAGTCTTGCGATAGTTGATTTCGAAACCTTCGTCCAAGGTGATGACTGCTACCTGGTGCGCAAAGGATTTTAACGTTCGGCCAAAATCCGGCTCACCGGAAAACAGCAGATCGTCAACATAACGCGTGTAACGAAGACCCGCCGCTTTCGCTAATCCATCCAATCGACAGTCGAGACGAAATGCAATCAAGTTCGCTATTTGTGGCGAAGTCGGCGCTCCTTGAGGCAAGTGGCACTGTCCAAAGATTGAAAGCAATCGATCGCGTGCAATCCGATCCATTGCCATATGATCCTGGTGCGCAATCGCACGCAGGATCATATTCGAATCCACTGAAGTGGTGCACAGTTTACAAAGTAACTGGGTTATGAAGTGCGGATATCCAAAGCTACGGAACAGTCCAAAAACTCGCGCGCTGTTTATGGATGGAAAAAAATCTTGCAAATCCATTCGAAGAACAACCGATCGGCCAATGTGCGGCTCGATGTAGGTGATCGCAGATCTTCCGGGAGTGAAGCCATGAGAGGCAATATGGCAGGGAACAACGTTCAGAATCTCTCGAGCGATGAGGCGCTGAAGAGATTTTAAACGCACTTTCGGGGCCTCTAGAAATCGCATTCCACTTGAGCGCTTGCGAATTAGCTTCACTTGGTAATGCTCATTCCGCTGCTCCGCTAACCAATCAATCATCTTGACGGGGAGTCCCGCGAAATCTGCGAAATCACTCACACTTGAAAATGGTGGCAACTCACTCTCGCTAAGCACCGAGACCGCCGACCGCATCGGATGAGGTTCACAGCGCACCGTAACCAGAAGTTTTTGTATTAACCGGAGCCTAATCTCACGCCCTAATTTCGTCTGCCTGAGAAACGTCACCAGATTATTGCGAGACGGGGGTATTGCAAAACGAGTAACCAACACTTGGGGCAAACTGCGAGCTTTCGATCCTTCGAGAGTCAACGCGTCAATGACTTTGGTGAGATCAGCCAATGTCCATGCGGAGTCGAGCAGTAAAACAGCGAACTGTTCGACCTTGTTCATCGGACCATCTCGGATGTTTTGAACTAAGACACAGCCACTCAAACGGTCAAAAAAATCGCAATCGCCAATTCAACCAAACTTGTTTGCGATGAGAAATTATGCGTCGTTAGTCGCATTCTCTCTCATCATGGAAATCCTCACATCGAACTGCGCAAGGGTAACCCTTGCGAGACAACTTAAACCGGACCAAAAGCCTGATTGGTTGCCAACTTGAATTGGCGATTGCAAAGCCATTATGTGCTAGCGCCGAGTCTGTGGCTACTCAGTAATGTCATCGCCACACTCTAAAGTGCGTTTAACGCTTAGAACGTCTCTTCGCTGGGAATTGACTTCGCACCAAACAGCCAGAACAACGCCGGGTGGATGAAGAAGTCGAGCAGCGTAGAACTGATCACCCCGCCCAAAATGACGGTGGCCACCGGATAAAGAATTTCTTTGCCAGGCTGACCTGCTGCAAGGACTAAAGGTACAAGTCCAATCCCTGCTGTCAGCGCTGTCATCAACACCGGGGCGAGTCGTTCTTGCCCCGCGCGAATAATCATCGCGTGGCTGAACGCTTCTCCTTCATGCTTAACTAAGTGCATGTAATGCTGCAGCAAGAGAATACCATTCCGCGAAGCGATACCCCCCAGCGAAATGAATCCGACCATACAGGCAATCGTCAGCGTTTGACCGGTAATCGCAATCGCAGCCACGGAGCCTATAAAGGCCATCGGTATCGCAGCCATCACCTGCAGCGACAGACTAACGCTTCGAAACATCGCGAACAAAGTTAGAAACACTCCCGCTAGCGCTACCAGAAATAACCACGAGATGATCCGCGACGCTTGCTGCTGGCTCTCGAACTGGCCACTGAACTCAAAGTAATAACCGGGCGGCAACGTCTTGCTAAGCGTCTGAAGCTTCGCGCGAATCTCTTCGACCACTTCCACCATCCCACGATCGGCCGTATTGCACTGGATCACAATGCGTCGTCGGATTTTTTCGCGTTGAATGGTATTGGGTCCAAACGATTCATAGATGCGGGCGACCGACTCGAGCGGAACTTTACCACCACCGGGCAATTCGATCGGCAATCGTCGAAGCACATCGAGATTCTCACGGGCGTCCTCTTGCAAGCGAACAACCACATCAAATGTTCGTTGGCCTTGTAGTACTTCCGAAACGACTTGGCCGTTCATAGCCGTCTCAATCAGCCGATTCAGCTCACTGACGGTCAGGCCTGCCGCCAGGAGCTGGTTGCGGTCGTATTCGATCTTCAATTGCGGGATCAGCGTTTGCTGTTCGACCAGTAGATCGCGCACACCGCGAATTTTGCTAATCAGTGACTGAACCTCAGCCGCTTTAGTGCGCAGTTGATCCAAATCGTCGCCGTAAAGTTTGATTCCGACTTGCGCCTTTACGCCGGATAGCATATGCGAAATCAAGTGCGAGATCGGCTGCTCGACGGAAAACACAATTCCAGGAATCTCCTGCAGGTCATCGCGAATCTGCTTCAGTTGAGCTTCACGTGAGCGGGCTGAATTGGGATTGAGATCGATGATGTATTCGCTGGCGGTCACTGGCTCGGCGTGTTCGTCCAGTTCCGCTCGCCCCGTGCGCCGCACAAAGTTGACCACGTCAGCATTGCTTGCCAGCGTGCCTTCAACCGCTTGATTGGCAGCTATGCTAGTCTCCAGCGAATTACCAGGAGGCAGAAGCACATTCAGTTGCACCGCACCCTCATTGAAGGGCGGGAGAAAATCTCGATCGAATCGAACTGCATAAAAAACTGCAACGACCACCATACATATCACAGACACAATGTTCAGCCAAGGAAAGGTCAAACTGAACTTTATCACATGCGCCACCAGCCACTTCAGCGTCCTTAAAAGAAGCCCATCTGCATGGTGCATTACGGCTCGCGAATTGGGCAACAACCAATAAGAGAGTACCGGCGTCACAGTTAAGGAGACGATTAAGGATGACAAAATCGAAACCACGTACGCGATGCCAAGGGGTGTGAACAAGCGCCCTTCCATGCCCGATAGTGCAAACAACGGAAGGAACACCAAG
>JANPLP010000921.1:0-3630 GCA_031426595.1 Planctomycetia bacterium
GGCTACATGGGCAACAGCATGTACCATCATGGCTTTGCAATGCTGGCGCTAGCTGAAGCCTATGGCGCGGTGGATGAAACAGATTTATGGACCGACAACTTGGGGGCTGATCGGCAACGCAGTCTCGGTGAAGCTCTGGAACTCGGCGTGCGGTGCGCGATTACTTCGCAGTCGAAGAATCCTTACAGCGCATGGCGTTATTCACCCGGCGCACGCGATGCGGACACCTCGGTTGCCGGCGCTGTGTTAATGGGTTTGCTAGCCGCTCGCAATGCCGGAATCGAAGTGCCAGACAAAGCGATCGATAAAGCGATCCAGTATTTTTCGTCCATGACCGGAACCAACGGGATCGTGGGTTACTCGGGCGGCTTGAGCGGCTTTGGGGAATCGATCGCTCGGTCTTCCATCGCGTGCTTGGTATTCAGCATCGCCAAACGCAAGGACTTGAAGCAATACTCTTCCGTCGAGAAGTACGTAACCTCGAATTTAAATGAGACGTCAAGTTACCCTGAGTACTCCCGATACTACCAAGCACAGGCTCTTTTCCAAGCCGATTTGCAGGCGTGGGAAAAATGGAATCGAACGACTATTCGGCAGCTAAAAGCGGTGCAGAATTCAGACGGCAGTTTCCAAGGCCAGCTTGGCTTGCCCAACAGCACTTCGATGGCTCTGTTGGCATTGGCATTGAATTATAAGTTTTTACCAATTTACGAGCGATAAAGTGCGATTGACCAAAACGAATGATTTGACCTCGCGAGTTGTGACCATGCTTTGCATGGCCTACTCAGTGCTGACTGTCGGGGCGGCCGAACCGCAGGTACGAGTGCGTTTAAAGAATGGTGGCTACATTGCAGGTGATATGGCCAGCAACGCAAGTTCCGGCAACGTTGCGATCCATAGCGAAGTTTTTGCCGCGCCCGTGGAGCTCGACCTGCGCGCGATTCGCTCGATCGACCAACTTGAACGCAAGCTTTCGTTCGACGCTGCTGAGCACAATTTTTTGTTAACTGGTGGTAACCTGCTTTCCGGAAAACTGCTCGCGATGGACAAGGACCGCGTAACGATTCAATCTGCCGTTCTAGGAGAAACATCATTCCCTCGCGAAATGTTGCGTGAGTTCAGCGACTCGCGATTTGAGGGACGCATGGTTTATAGTGGACCGCGGTCAGGCCAGGACTGGACGAGTAGTGACCAGCCAACCGACTGGGTGTTCGAAGCTGGTTCTATTTCAACTTCGAAAGCTGGTGTGAGTGTGGTGGGTGATGTCAATCTGCCAGACCGCTGCGAAGTTCGATTTGCGTTGTCGTGGACCAAGACGCCTGACTTTGCACTTTACCTTGGATGCAAACAAGATTCGAAAGCAGAGGACAATACTGCCGCTCTATGTCTGGAAATTTGGGACGGCGCTTTGACGATGGTTCGCGAAGTGGGGCAAAACGCTGAGATCGCACTCGTGTCAGAATTCTCAGCAGAGAATAATCGCTTGAACTTGGTCGCATACTTAGACCAAGTGGAAGGCATTGCCGCCATCGCTACTGCGAACGGCAAGCTGCTAGAGCGTATTCAATTGAAAACAGACAAAGTTAAACCCGCACGATTTGTGAAGCTGGTCAGCCAAGGACAAGAAAATTACCAGTCCGTGTTCCGCTTGGAACGTTTTGAAGTTCGCGAGTGGGATGGCCATCTGCCAAGCGGTAGTGGTGAGGTGCCTGGTCAGGTCGTTTCCGCAACTGGATCCTCTGTCGATGGAGTGATTGGAAACTTTATCGCAGACAGCCGCGAAGTGGAAATTCTGTTAGAGGGTGGTGAATCCACCAAGATGAAGCTGGCCGACATTCGTCGCGCACAATTTAAAATGTCCACACAAGCTGGACCCGCGCCTTCGGCGGAAAATGCCAAGTCAGATGATAAAAAAGAGGACACGAAAGGTGCGACTAAAGATTCGTCAGCAGAAAAAAATCCCGACGGTGCTATCCCCTCTCCTTTTGAAAAGGCTCCAGTAGTAACTCCACCTTCGATCACTTCGCTCGCCGATGCAATCGTCGAAGTCGAATTGTTGGACCGCAGTCGACTGTCTGGCAAGTGGCTTGAATCGAAAGAAGGCAAGGTCACGTTCGAAGTCCCCGGTTTCGACCAGCCTGTCAGATTTGAGCTGAGCAAAGTTGTGGGTTTGATCGGCAGCACCGACCCCTACTCGATCGCTGCGAATACCGCAATCAATTTAAATCCGAAAGGTAGACTGGTAACTGCACATTGCGAATTGCCTGGTACTATGGCCACGCATGACTCCGGAAGCTTAAAAACATTTTTATGGCAATCCGAAGCGTCACCGCGAGCGGTACCTTTGTCGGAAGGTAGCGAAGGTAAAGTCGAGTTCGGCGGTGCCCCGTCGGCCACGACAGCGTTGCGCGCCGTGGCATCACCGCGAGTCGCACGGCAGGTATTACAAGGCGGCCAACGCGCCCCACGACCAGGGGCTATTCCGCGCGTCCGGCGACTGACAGTCGGTTTAGAATTCCGCACCGGGGATGTCGTGGAAGGTACCGTGAACTCGATCGATGCGAAGGGAGTCACGTTCGATTCGTCCAACACGACAACCAAGTTTGTTCCCCACGAGAACCTCGAATCCGTAACGCTGCGTCCTAATCGCGAGGCTGTCAACGAGACTCCGCAGAAACTGGAACGGTTGATGATTGTGCCGCGTTCTATGAAAGCCGATCCGCCAACCCATCTGTTCGTTTCCACCAACGGCGATTACTTACGAGGACGTTTAGTGAGTATGGATGCATCGAAAACAGTCGTTGAAGTTCGACTGGAGAACGTCGAGATACCAACCGAGCAGTTATCGCAAATCTATTGGTTGCATGATCGCGGTTGGGAAACTGACGAAGCGCAAGCAGGCGAAGCACCGAAAGCTCAAAAGCCTGAGGTTCAACCGCCACAAGATCCACCGCCAAAGCAAGCCGAGTTTCAGGTACATACCATTCGCAAGGATGGCCGCGGGATCACCTTCGCGCCGCAGAGGCTCAACGAGGGGAAACTTAGCGGTACGAGTTTTTTGCTGGGCAGTATTGAACAACCGTTGGCCGAACTTCAGTTGGTTTTGTTCGGCCGCGATGTTGGCGCTCAAGCTCGCGCGCTCAAGAAAGAGCTTTGGAAACTTTCGCTGGCTCAACTGCCCAAGGTCTACCAAGAAGGGGAGAGTGGTGGTGAGGAAAGCCAATCGCCTTTGGTCGGTAAGCGGGCTCCCGATTTCAAACTGCAGACGCTCGACGACTCAACGTATCAACTGTCCAAACAAGTTGGCAAGGTTGTGGTGCTTGATTTCTGGGCGAGCTGGTGTGGGCCATGCATGAAAACCATGCCGGAAGTGGATCGCGTGGTCAAGGAAGTTGGCGGTGATCAAGTTGAATTGGTTGCGATTAACTTGCAGGAAGGGAAGGAACGCATTAACACAGCTATGGGACGCTTGGCGATTGCTGCCAACGTGGTCATGGACGTCGATGGCGAAGTGGCTCAACTGTATGAAGCCAATGCCATTCCGCAGACAGTGATCATCGACCGCAATGGAATGGTCACGCATCTATTCGTGGGCGGTGGTGCAAAGTTTGTCGATCAGTTTTCGGCAGC
>JANPLP010000922.1:0-4859 GCA_031426595.1 Planctomycetia bacterium
GGTGGCGACGCAAGAAAGTCGCTCAATGATCGAACTCATTTATCCGAAGATGAATGGTGGCTGAGTGAGTTGGCGACGGAACTGAAGATGCCGATAGCAACGTTACATCGCTGGATTCGTGTCGACAAGGTACACGGCTAATCTGTCAGCTTCTGTAGCTGCAAAACAAGACATTCCGCAGCTACAAATCTACCAACCACGCTCATCAAACACCAACAAAAAATGAATGGTTTTGACTCGCAAACAAGTGGCTGGTTTTCACCCGCAAAATGACAAAAGGGAGATCGAACTTGATCTGCGGGCACTCAAGGAAACTCTTCAGATGGATGTCCTTCGCTGCAAGACACCTGAGTTGATCCGCAAAGAGATTTGGACGCACATCATTAGCTACAACCTAATTCGAGCGATGATCGCCCAAGCTGCAATGAAGCATGGCATCGAACCGAGAACGATCAGCTTCAAAGGTGCTTTGCAAACTCTCCTTGCATTTCAGCCACTTATCAAAGCGATTAGCCGCGATAACGCCAAGCTTAGGATGGAAGTATTCTGTGAAGTCCTCGATGCAATTGCTACCCATCGCGTTGCGAATCGGCCCAACCGCTTCGAACCCCGGCTTCGCAAACGACGCGACGGAGCCTATGACCTGCTCACCAAGCCAAGACATGTTGCCAAACGCGAAATTCAGCGAAAGCTGAGCACTAACTAAGTGCCATTCGTCACCCCAACCGGAGTCGTATGGCGCACCGGCGTGCCCCACCTGGGGCACACCGGAGCGTCGAACGGATCTCGAATTTAGGTGTTGAATCGACGTTTGGCTCTGTTTTAAGGGCTAGTGTCGGATTCAGAAAGGCAGCGGGGATCGCTCCTTAGCCGAAAACCTTCGTCAATTTGAGAGCTAGTTGTAGGACTGACTTGCAAGAGAAGTTTCCTGATAATGTCGTCAACAAGTGGCTGGGGCATTCGAGTCGCGTTGCCGAGCGACAGTATCTCCAAACGACTGACGCGCACTGGGAGCGTGCTGCAAACTCAGTAACGTTTTTTGGCGAGACTCACGACCTGACTTGCAATTAGCGTCGCCGAACGCGAAGATGCTAACTTGTACTCCGCCGCTCGTGCCCAACCGGCAAGGGGGGCGAAGTCTTTATCAGCGGCTCGACAGGCTGCTTTCTTTTTCGGTGGATTGGCAACGCGCTAACTTGGATCAATAGCATCTTCGTTCTCGCGAGCAGGAAGTGTATAGACTATGGCATCGTTGCGACTAGAGACTGATCGTGGACGAACCGGTTGGCGATTGCAGTTTGTTGATGCCAGTAAGCGCCGACGAAGCTTGTGGTTGGGTGATGTTCCCAAACGAGCTGCAGAGACGATCGCAAGGCACATCACGGAACTCGTACGAGCCTTTGGTGCCGGAGTCGCTCCCGAGGCGGAGTCAGCGAAGTGGGCCAATGAACTGACGGGCCGACTTCGGCAGCGGATAGCTGTCTTAGGGCTCGTGGGTGCAGAACGTCGGAGTAACACGGTCGACGCCGTCCGACTTTGTAAGCCATACTTTGAATCCTACATCGTCTCACGTACGGATCTAAAGCAGGCAACCCGCATTAAGTACACGCACTCCGCGGACTGCTTCATCAAGTATGTCGGTAAGGCCCGGTTGTTATCCGACGTTACGCCATCGGATATCGACGCGTGGCGACTGTGGATGGTCAAGAAAGGAATATTCGAAGGCACGGAGACAACTCCTCCTCGCGGGCTCGCCGTCGCAACGGCGAACAAACACGCCAAGCGGGTAAAGAAGATGTTCGCACAGGCGGTTCGCGCCAGGCTGCTCAGCACTAGCCCTGCCGCTGACCAGAAGATCGGAGCCGAGGTCAATCGTGAACGGGATTACTACATTGACAACCTGACCTCGCAGAAGTTGCTAAAGCAATGTCGTGACGACCTGCAGCCCGAGTGGGCACTGATCTTTGGGCTTTGTCGATATGCGGGCTTTAGGTGCCCTAGCGAAGTCCTGGGGCTGACTTGGGCCGACGTGAATTGGTCTGAAAATCGGCTTCGTGTCGACTCGATCAAAACCGGTCTACGTTTTTGCCCGATCTTCCCAGAACTCCGCCCGCTGTTGGAGGCAGCCTTTAACGACGCGCCAGAGGGCACCCTGCACTGCGTCCGGCGCTACCGATCGAGCGAGACGAACCTAAGGACTCAGTTCGGCCGCTTACTTACTTCCGCTGGCGTAAAGCCCTGGCCGAAGATCTTCGTCAACCTGCGAGCCAGCTGCAGGACGGACCTTCAGGAGCAGTTTCCCGACCATGTAGTCAACACGTGGTTAGGCCACTCAAGCCGCATTGCCGAGCGGCATTATCTGCAGACAACTGACGCCCATTGGGAACGAGCAGGACTCGTAACGGCGGTGTTTGGCGGTGTAGCCGGCGGTGTAATCCCTGCCGATCCAGCGGCATCAGCAGCAACGCAAAATGCAAAAATCCCTGGAAATATGGCCTCTGATAGCGCCGGATTCCTAGGGATTTCATCAATAATGCCCCCGCAAGGACTCGAACCTTGGACCCGGTGATTAAGAGTCACCTGCTCTACCAACTGAGCTACAGGGGCGGGCTGGTTGCTGTTTTGCTAACCGTTTGAATGGAATTTAAACGTTCGGCGTTTTATGACAAGCCCAAGTGCTGGTGTTTGCGTTTTTTTCTACCGCTGGTTTTAGTAGACGTGGGCAAGAGAGTGTTTTCTGGCAGGGCTGAGCTGAGAAGCGGCTGGAGAGGCGAAACAAAGCGATTCGGGTGGGGTTTTTATGAACCAGGGATTATGATTGGGACTCGCACTCCAGTTAATGCGGTGCCGCGGTCCCGGTGGTGAACTCTGCAAAAATCGGTCAGAAAAACGAAGTTTAGTCCCAGGGCATAAGCTCCCAGAGGCTTTGAGAATGTTACGAATTCAATTGATGGCGATGGTTTTGTTGGGAATTGTGTTTGCTCAAGCTGGGCGGGCACAGCCCCCGGGCGGTGGCGACCGCGGAAGTCGTGGCGGTTTCCCAGGGGGAGGTTTCCCAGGTGGGGGAATGCCGGGGGGTGGAATGCCAGGTGGCGGCTTTCCGGGAGGTGGGTTTCCTGGGGGCGGATTTCCTGGAGGCGGTATGCCTGGTGGTGGATTCCCTGGTGGGGGCGATCGTGGAAGTCGCGGTGGTAGTGGTGGTGGTGGCGGATTTAATCCCGCCGATATGCTTAGCCGCTTTGACCGCAATAACAACAAAATGATTGATCCTGAGGAAGCCGAAGGTCCAGCGCGTTTCTTTCTCGAACGGCTTGCGGCTTCCAATCCCAAGATTGATCTAAAACGCCCGGTCCCCTTGGATTTATTGACGAGCGAAATGGAAAAGATGAGGGGTGGTGGTTCAGCACCGGAAAATGCCCAATCTTCCAAACCCGAGTTACTAGTACCGGACTTTAGTCTCGATACGGAGCCGGGGGTTGTTGAAGGATTTGGCACCACCAGCTCGATGTTTAATGTCAAAGTTGAAGAGCGGGATTTGAAGGAAGCGGAAGAGCGGATTCGAAGATACGACAGAAACAATGATGGGATCTTGAGTAAAGAAGAAATTGCCGGCAACCGCTGGAGCGACGATCCGATGCAGTTCGACCGCAACGGAGATGGCAAGATTTCAAAAAGCGAGATGGCTGTTCGCTACGCTAAAAGGCGGGCTGATGAGCAAGCGACACAGTCGAATCCACAGAACAATAATAACCGCAGCCGGGGCGGGTTTGCTTGGGGTGGAGGACAGGTGACGCCGGGACAAGGGGGCTGGTCTCGACCGGAAGCGGCCAATGCAAAGAAGGAAAAGCCCGAAGAGAAAAGCAGGTTTGGCGATGCAAAGTCCTATCGAATGAAATCGGTAAAAGAAAAGACCGATGGCACTAAGGGGTTACCGGATTGGTTTGCGCGCAGCGATGCCGACGGCAATGGTCAAGTTTTGCTGAGCGAATACAGCAGTTCATTGACTGCGGAATCGATGGCTGAGTTTCAGAAATTTGACTTGAACGATGACTTCATTATTACGGCTAGCGAATGTTTGGCCGCGGTAAAGAATGGCGCTTCGGCCTCTTCTTCGTCCAGCACAGCTTCCTCTTCGCGCTCCACTTCCTCATCGGCCGCAGTGGTACCGAGTTCCGGTGGCGGGACCGCTGACAATACTCAGCTTGAGTGGGCAAAGAAGCAGATCGCAAAGTATGACAAGAACAAAGATGAGAAATTGTCTGTAGACGAGTGGAGCGCCATGATCGTCAAGCCTGACGGAGCGGATGCGAACGGGGATGGCACGATCACCGCCGACGAATACGCGGCTTATCGCACGCAAAAGAAGTAATCGATTAGACAAAGAATTGACTGCGTGAGACATTGATTGCGTGAGACCTGGGTCCGGCAATTTCAGATCACGCAAAAGTATCTTCGGGTGCGACGATCTCAAGTAGTTCAATAGCGGGTTCGTCATTGCAGTGAATCAGTGCGGTTCGCCCGTAAGTTAAATGGCCTTCAGCAACATCAAAGCAGCTTGCGAGCCGTTGACCGCACTGGAATTTCCAAACCGCAAGCAGTTGTACTTGGCGCATGACGTTATGCTGAATGAGCACGCGGCCGAGCGGTGTTTCTTTGGCAAGGATCTCGCTCCTTGCGGCTGGTTCGATCGCATCAAGCTTAAGACGTACAATACCGTACTGCACGACTCTATTGTCGCGCGTGCGCCGGAGTAATATTTCGCGAACGTAGTGGTCAGCCCCAAGCCGATCTTGCAACACTTCAACACTCACAGGCGAACCGTGCCGTTGTTCTACGGTGACCGTCATGTGCGCTTCGTG
>JANPLP010000923.1:0-1938 GCA_031426595.1 Planctomycetia bacterium
GGAGGATTCCGCAAGTACATCGTATGCCTTTTGGAATTCACTAAAATGCTCTACTCCAATTTCATTCCCTTCGGGCAGCGATAAAATCGAGAAGCCACTTGCAGGCAGTTCGCTCTCAAGTCCGAGAAGAAACAAAGGCGAGTGAGATGATACAATGAACTGGATAGCTGGGAAAAGTCGAAAAATTGAAGTAACCGTTCACCAGTAATTTTGGCGCAGCTGCGCGAGGGGGTTCATTCTATCATAACGGCATGGATGAGCCGACGTGTGCGGGGTGCCGCGAACTGTTGAAGCGGGTTGCTGAGCTTGAAGCACGCTTGCGCGAGCTTCAAGCCAAGCTCGGACGTAATGCGTCCAACTCGTCCCTTCCGCCCTCCGCCAATCCGCTCGATGCTCCGCCTCCGGTGGTCAAGAAGCCCACCGGACGCAAGCCGGGTGGACAGCCCGGTCATCCCGCGCACCTGCGGCAACGACTCCCCGCTGACAAACTGACCAGCCCCATCGTTCATCATGTGCCGCAGGCGTGCGCGGCTTGCCACGCGGCTCTGCCTGCCGAACCACAAGCCAGCGATCCTGAACCGCGTTGGCATCAAGTTATCGAACTGCCCGAATCCCCCGTTCTCGCCGTGGAGCATCAAGCGCATGGGCGAACCTGTGCGTGCGGCCATGTCACCTGGGCCCAGATTCCCGACAACGTGCGTGCCCATGTGTTCGGTCCGCGCTTGACGGCGACGTTGAGCTTCTTGAGCGGCGTCTTGCATGCCAGCAAGCGCGGCATCGAGGAGTTCGTCGAGACCGTGCTGGGCGTGGAGATCGCCCTGGGCACGATCAGTAATCTCGAACAAGAGATGAGTGCCGCGCTGGCCAGCGCCCACGCCGAAGCGCAGCAAGCGGTGCAAGCAGCCCCGACCAAACACGTCGATGAAACTGGCTGGAAAAAAGCAGGGCAGAAGTGGTGGCTGTGGGGGGCCGCCACCAAGTTCGTGGCCTGCTTCGTCATCGCGCCGACACGCAGTGCGGCCGCTTTGGCGAAGCTGTTGGGCACGAAGATCAAGGGCATCATCGCCAGCGACCGCTTTAGCGTGTATGGCCAGCTCAAAGTCGGGTCGCGGCAGTTGTGTTGGGCCCATCTCAAACGCGACTTTCAAAAGCTGGCCGAGCGCGGCGGTGAGTCGAAAGACATCGGCGAGATGGGCCTGGAAGCGGTGGACGTGCTTTTTACGCTCTGGCATGCGTTCCGCGGCGGAGGCTCGACGCGTCGCCAACTGCAACAAGAGATGGCGCTCGTGCGTGTCACGCTGCGCGCCTGGCTGGAGCGCGGCTGCGCGGTCCAGGACACCAAGACGGCGGCGTTCTGCAAGAACCTCTTGGCGTTGGAACCGGCGCTCTGGACGTTCGTACGCAAAGAAGGGGTCGAGCCAACGAACAATCACATGGAACGACTCTTGCGCAAGGGGGTACTGTGGCGCAAGAACAGCTTTGGCTGCCATAGCGAAGCCGGCTGCCAATTCGTGGAGCGGCTCTTAACGGTAGTGCAAACCCTGCGCTTGCAGAAACGCCCCGTGCTGACTTTCTTGCACCAATCCCTGAATGCCCATCGGCTCGCTCAAAAACCTCCCGCACTCATCGTCGCTGGGTGAACGGTTACAATGTTTTCCACTCAAGTATACGCTTATCGATTGGTTTCCACCGTAATGCACAATTTCCGACCGCCCAGAGTGATCAAACCAAAGAAGCCCGCTAATCCCAAATAGGATAGTTTCATGAAGCCTACAATTCTGGTTTGCGTTCTAGTCGCTAAACCGCTCCGTTTTTGGTCGTAATCGAGCAATGTAACCCATACAAAAAGGTAGGTTAAGATGTTCGTCCAATGCCCAAACTGTTTGAACAAATTGCGATGCCCGGACAATGCCGAAGGCAAAAGCGTCAAATGCCCAA
>JANPLP010000924.1:0-10196 GCA_031426595.1 Planctomycetia bacterium
AGCGCAAATATAACCAATCATATTCATCCTGCCATCAATTTCCCACGACAAATAATTCATACAATTTGCGTTACAAAGAACACTGGGCTTAATTGAAACAACTGCATAAAATTAGCCGGTCGATGTCGACCGGCTTCTCTCAATTTCGAATACTTAGCTGATCGCGGTCAACTTACTTGACAACTACCGCATCCGCAAAACTCGCTTTATCAAGCGCTGCAATGGCTGCAGCCACATCGAAGTCAGCCGTTGTCTTCAGTTCAACTACCGGATTGTCAATCTCAGTTTCTTTCACCTGAGCCGCCAACTGAACGCCTTCTACACCTAGCATCGCCGCCAAAGTCTCTTTCACTTTTGGCCAGCAGCTATAAGGGCACATCATAGTCGGAACTTTGACACTTTTGGTCGCCACAAAGCGAACAGCGTCACTACCTTTCGCCGAAGCCGAATCTGGTTTTGGCTCAGCAGCAGGTGCTGGCTCCGCGGCAGGTGGAGCAGGCTCTGTCGGAATCGGCGGCGCACTCGCTTCCTCCTTCGCAGCCGGCTCGGACTCGCCAGTCACAGCACTGGACGCCGAATCCACGGAAGGAGAAGCCACGGATGCTTCAGATTTATCCTTAGCCGACTCAGATTCAATCTTCTCTTTCGGCGCTTCACAACCAACCATCGCTCCACACAGCAACATCAAACTAAAAGCGAACCAACGCATCACAATCTCCAATCAACTTGTTTCTTGTTTGAAAGTCCCAACAAAACGCTTTAAGCAAAGTCCGTTTCAAGCGCCAGTTACATACCTAAGTGTAGGCGAGTTCAAATTCTTTTCAATGACTAACCGTTTTAGGGGTCCGCAGTTTAGCCAATCGAACCGCCAACCGAATCGCTGCGAACAAACTGCTGCTACTGGCCGTCCCCTGCCAAGCAATGTCGTAAGCCGTGCCGTGGTCAACACTTGTTCGCACTACTTTTAGCCCCAACGTCGTATTTACTGCCGAATCAAAGGCCAACGCCTTCAACGGAATATGCCCCTGATCGTGATACATGCACACGAACCCGTCCGTCTCTTTCCGCTTGGCTGGCAAAAACGCAGTATCCGGCGGCAGCGGTCCCTCCAGCAAGATCCCGCGACGCCTCGCCTCCTCAATCGCAGGCACAATAATTCGCTCCTCCTCGCAATTACCAAACAAACCATGTTCACCAGCATGGGGATTCAATCCGCAAACTACCAACCGAGGCTTGCGACCATGAATAACCTCCAAATTCTCAGCCGTGAGTTCAATCGTTTCCAGTACTCGCTCGACCGTTAACAGTTTCGGAACTTCCGCATAACCACAATGCACGGTCACGAATGTGCAGGTTATCTCAGCCGAAAACTGCATCATGCACCAACGATCGGAGGCCGCCCGCTCAGCAAAAATTTCCGTGTGGCCTGGATAATGAATCCCCGCGCTTCGAAATGCCTCTTTGTTTATAGGCGCCGTCGCGACCGCTGCCACGCGACCCGCCAGCGCCGCCGAAATCGCCGCTTCGATATACTCAAAGCTCGCTCGACCGCTCGCTGCCGAAACCTTCCCAAGCACCAACGCGTCCGCATCCATCCGCTTCAAATCCACCACTGCCGGACCAGCGATCGCTTCAAACGATTCCTCATTGCCCACCACACGATCTGGACCAGCCAACCCAGTCAAGCTCGCGCATCGGCGAAGCACTCCTGCATCACCAAAAACGATTAACTGGCATTCGTTTCTAAGCTGAACATCGGCTAAGGCGCGCAAACAAATCTCCGGCCCAACACCCGCCGGATCGCCCATCGTTAACGCTATTCTTGGCTTAACACCCAACATCATCGGTCCAAGCATCATCGGTCCATGTCATCATCGAACGCAAACAACTCACCCATCGGCTTGTTGTACTTCTCAGCCATCGTCGCTTCAGTCACCAGCGAGTTCGGAAACGGATTACTGAAAGTTGCGGTATCTCCAAAGCTCACACCCAACGCGCGAGCCGCTTGAACGGCGGAACTGCTCGGCTCGACAGTCGACAGCTTGCGGACCGCTTCAATAATAGGAATGCTCTTGATGTCCGGCGGATCATAACAAACCATCTCACCAAAGCGATGCTCTTCAATCAAGCGAACGGCATGCGCACCATACTGAGTTGCGAGGCAACGATCAAAGTACGTCGGAGATCCGCCTCGCTGCAAATGCCCAAGCACCACACAGCGAGTCTCCGTCTGCAAGCGTTGCTGTATTTCATCTGCGATCACCTGCCCAACTCCACCTAGCCGAGTTTGACGATCTACTTTCGTCGACTCTAGGGTCACAAAACCTCCATCAGGCATCGGAGCACCTTCCGCGACCACAATCAACGTGAATCGCTTTCCCATCGCTTTACGCTGCGCAATCTTGGCGCAAACGTTTTCAAAGGTCCATGGAATCTCGGGTATCAAGATCACATCCCCGCCCCCCGCGATCCCAGCATGCAATGCAATCCAGCCCGCATGACGACCCATCACTTCCAAAACCATCACCCGCTCGTGACTCGCCGCTGTCGTATGCAATCGATCCAACGCATCCGACGCACAAGCCACAGCGCTGTCAAATCCGAAGGTAAACGCCGTGCAGCCAAGATCGTTGTCGATCGTCTTGGGAACGCCTACCACGTTGATCCCACCTTCAAAAAACTGCTGCGCAATCGACAACGAACCGTCGCCACCTACACAAATTAACCCGTCTATTTGCTTTTCACGCAACGTATCCTTCACACGATCGATCAAAGTCCCTTCAATGGATCGCGAGTCATCCGCTCCCACTTTTGCCGTGAAGCGACCTTTATTCGTCGAGCCGAGAATGGTGCCGCCGCGATCCAGGATGTTCCAAGTATTTTCCAAGTTGAGCGACACGCAGGAAACTGGATCCACCAATCCCTCGTAGCCACGGAGAAAGCCGATGACTTCATAACCGAGTTGCACCCCCGTTTTCACACTCGCGCGAATGACCGCATTCAAACCCGGGCAATCACCACCGCCAGTCAATATTCCAATCCGTCGTCGCTTTTTATGCACCACTCACTCCACTTGTCTCGGCCACTACAGCTTCATCATCATGAATGCAAACAAATCCCGGACCTGCTCCGGGGTCAACGCATCCATCATCCCGTCTGGCATCAATGACTTACCCGAATTGCGAATCTGTTCGATTTCATCTCGAGCAATCGTCAGTTGCTCTTTATCCGTCTGCACCGTAATCGCATTCTCAGTCTGCCCCACTACAACACCAGTGATGACTCGACCGCTATCGAGAGCCACAACAGACGTCGTAAACTGTTTTGGAACCACCGCACTTGGATCAATGATATTCATCAACAAGTATTCGAGATTGGATCGATTGGCTCCCGTCAAATCAGGACCAATGGTCTGCCCCTCACCAAATAACTTGTGACACGTAGCGCACGATTTTTTAAAAAGTGCCGCTCCATTATCTAGCTTCGCATCGGTCAGTAACGCCGACGTCAGCTCCTTCTTCCAACGCTCGATCGCCGCCAATTTGGCTTCGGGCGTATCCTGCACAATTCCCCACTTCGCTTCAATCACTTTTTGAATCCGTTCGTTGCCTATCGCCAGCAACTGCCTGACCTGCGCCGCCGCCAATTCACTCGCCGCCACCTTCCCAGCCTCCAACGCATCAACGAGCGCCAACGCATACGACTCGCGACTCGCCAAAGTATCGATCGCTAAACTGCGATTTCCATCCTTCAGTCCTTCGAAGCGATTCAGCAGTTGCTTCGCAGTCTCTGGATGATCAAAGTTCGCCAACCCACGAATGGCTGCATCAGCCACCGCACGGTCGCCAAGCAAATTAAAGAGTATCGCTACCGACTTGGTGTCTTTGGCATTCGCCAACGCTTCGATAGCCTCCTCACGCGTCACCGATTCCAACTCGCCATTGGCAGCCATGGCTCGTAAGTCCGCGAGTGCCGCCCCGTCTCCAAACAACACACCCAACGCATCCGCCGCGAACACAACCTCCGCGTTTTTCGACGAACGAAGTTGCTTCTCTATCTCCGCCCAATCTTGTGGCGCATCCACCCTCGCCCGACCCGCCAACCCAGCGCGAAATGCATTCAACAATCCCGCTGCATCGTTATCCTTACCACGCCGCACTTGCTTACCAATGTATCCCAGTACCTCACTCGCAAGCGATGTTTCTTTCTTAATCTCATAAGCCAATCGCCGCACCGCGAACTGCTGCAATTTAGGAACTGGCCTCAACAACTCAACTTCGGATAGACTCTTCACTACCGGCTCAACGCCATACCAAGCCATCAATGTCAAGTTATGATCTGCAGCAATCTTTGCACAGTTCTCAGCTTGCTCGAACACTGCTTTCGCTAACGTTAGTCGCTCCGCACTTTCAAACCTCCGCAGTACCGATACCAGAGCCAGCAGGACGTTGGCCGTCGGCTGACTATCTGCCAACCGGATCAGATCAGGCAGCAGCGTTTTCCTTCGCTCCGCATCGCCCGCGGACAACTGAACCGCTTGCTCAAGCAGCTCCAAATCCCCTGAAGTCAACGCTTTGCGCAGCGACTCCATTGAGTTCAATCCTAACGCCTCAGCCGCCAATAACGGTAACCCGCCCGGTTCCTTGATCCGCTGATCCTTTCGCTGACGCTCTTGCAAAATTCTCAACGAATGTCGAGCCAACCACGCATCCTTGCTGCCCACGTTCGACAACAGCGCTTCGGATCGCTCTTCGACAAGCGGCACCGTGGGCGCAAAGGCCTTCGGCTTGCCATAAGCGATACGATAGATCCGACCACTTGTGCGATGAATCCCATCGTGGTCATGACACTCGCCGTTATCCGACCAATCTGCAACATAGACAGATCCATCTGGGCCCATCTTGATATCGACTCCTCGAAACCAAGCATTCTTGACCAACATAAAGTCAGGCTCACGCTTCCCAACATATCCGCTGCCGTGACGCTCCAAACGATTCACATTCAAGCGTCGACCATGCGTGTTGCACATGAAAATCTTCCCTCGATAGGCTTCAGGAAAATTAGTTCCCTGATAGATCAAGCCTCCCACATGCGAGTGCCCACCACCCAAATCGTTCGCCACGCCATCGCGACTCTCATTCCATTTACGATTCGTGTCCCAGTGATAATGATCAGCCGTCATATCCATCAGCTCGTACAGATGCGGATTAAAGTCCTGTCCGTACATTCGCTTGAAGTGCGCACCGGGCATGACATGCCACAGATGACCCTGCACATTGTTCGTCATGAAGAACTGCCCGTCCGAGTTGTAATCCAACCCCCACGGATTCGTCGTCCCATTGCAGACCACTTCTACCAACCGCTTGGTGGGATGGTAACGCCACACTCCACAGTTCATCGCAGGTCGATCAGCCTGCGGTGTTCCCGGCACTCCGGGATACGAGGTGTCCACGATCCCGTGACGACCATACAACCAACCATCTGGTCCCCAAATCAAACCACTCACAAAGTTGTGTCCGCATTCTTTGCTCCAACCGTCCAGCACCACCGTCGGTTCCGCGTCGGGAACATCATCGCCATCGAGATCCGCGATAAACGATAGGGTCCCATCATGCAAAACCCATAGCCCTCCAAAACCCCACGTGAGACTCGTAAGCATAAAGCCCTTGTCCCAAAAGACCTTCCGGGAATCGTGCTTTCCATCGCCGTCCGTATCTTCCAGAATTACCACTCGATCGCGCAATTTTGTTTCGTAAGGCCCACCGCTGTACGAGTAATTCTCCGCCACCCACAACCGGCCTCGGTCATCGAAGTCCATGCAGATCGGCTGCTGCACGGCTGGTTCCGCCGCAAACAATGTCGCGCCGAAACCCTCGGGCAACTCAATCAACTTGACCATCTCAGCCGCGGTAGGTGGATGCTGACCCTCAGCCTCAGTATTGAAAACTGCCGGGAAATCGTTCTGACCAAAGACGGCCAGCGCGCCCAAAAAAACCACCATCAAACTGCTGCAGCCAATACTGATCGCGCTGCGAAAGTTGTAGACCATCGATGCGAATCCTCGTCAAACTTGAAAACAGGAACTTCAAAGTCGATCGCCGCCCAGCGATTCCCGCCGCCCATTGTAACTCACCCTCTTCGCCCATGTGCCCAACCCATTGCACTCAAATCCGTACACCTCACAGTCCATCGCTCTCCGAAATTCTGCACACCAAATACCAGCCCACCTAAACGGGACAGGTGCGGTTGTACCGACCACGCAAGAACTGTCACCCGCAACGTTTGAAATCGAAGTAGCGACCAATTGTGCCGATGCTAACGAGACGTCCGCGTTTCACGGCACTTGTGCGCTACCAGCGATTGACCAATATGACCCGATACAAGCAAAACTTGCGTAAACGAATCATTTCGGCTTCAGTCACGACGTTGGTCTCACTCCAATGCTGCGATTACTCAGTCGCTCAACAAGTCTCAATGGCATCCTCGCTGCGATTGCCAAACGAAAGCATTTATGTGCTTCAAGCCGACCGAGCACCGTTCACTCAGCAGAGCTCTCCGGCAAACCCTCAATCGAGCCTCAATGCGACAACTGAAATAGCTTCTCAACCGAGCCCGCAATCGACCTCGCAACCACCGTCTATCCCCGTCGCCAGCCTCAGTCTTCCCGAACTCGAACAACTCGCCAATCAGTCCAATCCAACGATCGTTCGATTCTCGGCTATGGTCTCCTCGGCCCGCGGGCTCGCTTATCAAGCCGGCCGCTTACCGAATCCACTTGTTGGCTATGATGGACAGCAGATCGGCAGCCGGGGTCAAGCCGAACAACACGGAGCGTCTATCAGCCAAGATTTGGTGCGACGCGAGAAGCGACAACTCGATCGCTCAGTCGCCAACCAAGAGGTTGCTCAAGCCGAACAACGACTCGCCGCACAACAACAGCGCGTGCTAACCGACGTCCGCATCGCTTTCTACCGCGTCCTCTACGCACAGCAACAGATCGCTGCCCTCACGGAACTGAACGAGATCGCTCAAAAGGCAGTCGTCATCGCCGACCAACTACTCCGCGCCGAGGAAGTCGCCAGGACCGACCTCTTGCAAGCTGAAGTGGAAAAGCAGCAAGCCGAACTGCAACTCGCCACCGCCGAATACACACTCCAAGCCGCTTGGTCGCAACTGACCGCCGTCATCGGCCAGCCGCTTCCCATGCAACCGCTAGCCGGTGACTTCTTCACGACCAACGAAACATTTGAATTTGAACAAACACTCGCTTGGCTTACCACGCAAAGCCCTGATGTGTTGGCTGCCAATGCAAGAATTTACCAAGCGCGCTGCTACTTGCAGCGTCAAATCGTCGAACCCCGCCCCAACGTGTTAGTTCAAGGTCTCTACAACTTCGTCGACAACGGCATTGACGGTGACCCCGATGCGGGGATCGCGGTCTCAGTGCCACTTCCGCTATGGAATAAAAACGAAGGCAATATCGCCTCCGCGAGACAAGAACTGATCGCGGCTGAACAGATGCTACTTCAAGTCCAACTGCGCATCAAACAAGAACTGGCCGTGGTGATGGAACAGTACAACCGCGCCAACTCGCAAACGAATTACCTCAAGTCGCAAATACTCCCGCGCGTCAAACAAACGCTCGATCTAACACGTCAAACTTACGAAGCCGGCGAAATCAACTTCGTCGCCCTGCTCACTGTCCAGCGTACTTACACTCAAAACAAGTTAGCGTACCTCGAAGCACTCGCGACGCTACGCCGAGCCGAAGTCGATCTACGCGGCATGCTCCTCAGCGGTAGCCTCAACGCCCAGTAAATAGCAGCTAGTAAACCCCAACAACCGCCAAAAATAATCTTCCGTAAACGCCACGTTCACTTCCATGTAAAATGTTCGATTACTCGTTCAGCTAAGTCCCGCTACTTTCATCGAACAGGTCTTACACATGTCCGACGGATTCAACCCCTACCAACCGCAAACACCGGACACGTCGAGCTCGCTACCTAACGGACAGCGCCCTGCCGTCGCCACCGTCTTTGGGATCTTGAACCTCGTCTTCGGCATTATGGGCATCTGCGGAACGATCGCCAGCGCAGTCTCCTTTGCGATACTCTCCAGCGACATGTTCGATCCCGAAATGAAGGCTCAAATGAACATGCAGCAATTCGACAATCCGATTTACTTCGGCTTGCTCTGCATGCAAATGGCAATGGGCACGATCCTGGCCATAGTGGTTATCATCAGCGGCATCGGCTTGCTGAAGTTCAAACCCTGGGGCCGCAAATTGGCCAACTTCTACGCCATCGCTTCGCTGCTGCTGCTGTTCATCGCCATCGCAAACTCAGTCATTTTTCAGATCATGCCTGCCATCGAAGAAGCCAACAATCCAGGCGCTGGTCCAGAGGCGTTCGGCGGAGCAGTGGGCGGAACTGTCGGTGGCGTCTTCACGTTTTGCTTAGGAATCATTTACCCAATTTGTATCCTGGTGTTCCTGAATCGACGTCAATTCGTCCAACAAATCCAAGCTCGCTGAGTCACAGTGCTCGGGTCAGCGGACACGGCAGGCTCCGCTCAGCGCACACGGCAGCAACCATTAGAAATCGGCATACTCGTCATACGCATCGCGCAGCATCTCCATGTCGGCAAGCTGCCCCGTCCAGCGCCGATAATCGTACGCTTCCGCAGCCACCAATTGATCGACCTCTGACACAACACTTACCGCACCACCGCGCCAAGCTTCAATCGTCTGCTGCCTCGTCAACATTTGATTCGTTGCCAATACCAGCTTCGTTTCTGTCGCCACATTCAGTTGGCTTAGCAGTGGCAATTGCTCCGCCAACGATTCTCCGATAACCACCAAATGCGTGAAGGTATTTCCTGCAGCTAGGCTCTCCGCCAGAGCCTGCTCGACGCCCGCTAACGTCAATTCACTATCGGACAACTGAGTCACTGCATCCGAAGCTGCGTTACTCCACAGCAGCCGCCCCGGAACATAATCAGAACCTCGCATTGCACTCGCTACGCTGTAAGTCAAACGCGATTTTCCATGCAACCACATCAACACATTCGACGCCAGGCTCGCGCTCGCAATCGAATCGAGTAACCCCAAACCTTGATTGTCCCAGCAATCCCAGTTGTCACCTTGCCGCATCGCGGATGTAACCGCGCGGAGAGGCTCGTCCGAAGGCTCCAGTAGCGATGCAGCCGCCACAAATTGGAACTCAGGAAAGAACCGGAGCGCTTTAAACCGCATCGCACGCATTCCATCGAGCGCTACCTGAAAGTTCTCTTGCCGCACTTCGACCGTGATCACGCGCCAATCACAATTTTTCGCTGCGAAAGCTCGCTCCATCAAGAACTGAGTCGGTCGTCCTGCAACTGCATCACCCACGCAGCACAGAATCGGTTGAGTTTTAGATTCCATAGTTGCGGTATATCTTCGAATGGATGGGATCAATCTCGAGCAAGCGTATCGCTCGATTGCTGCGGTCTATGGTATCGCTGAGCTCTCGACGCGAACAGCATCGGCAGCCCCGCCTTGGACCCGAAGAGACGGTTGTAGTCACCTATTTTTCCCTTTCAGAAAGCAATAGGCTAGAAATTCAGTCACAACTCGATCCATAATGACGCACCCGCTTTTTTCCACTACTCAGTCACCCTCCAACCGCATTCCGAGTCAACCATGTCAAACGCTACCCGTTTCATTCGTTACTTGGGCTTCGTCGGCTTCGTCGGCATCGCCAGCCTGCCAAGCAACTCAGCAACCGCCGACTGGAACCGCTTCCGCGGCGAAAACGGAACGGGTGTCGTCGATACATGCAGGGTGCCGCTCCCTTGGAACGCGACGGATGTAGCCTGGAAAATTTCGCTGCCAGGCGAAGGCAACGGCTCGCCAATCGTAACCAACGGCCAAGTGTTTATCATGAGCGCCGATGAGACCACCGCCCAGCGCTTTGCAATGTCCTTGGATCTGAAAAGTGGCCAAGAGATTTGGCGAAAAACTTATGACAGCCAACTCCACAAAGTACACGCTCGCAGCACCTTCGCCTCGTGCACACCCTGCTGCAACTCAGACGCAGTTTACTTTGCCTGGGCGTCTCCCGAAAACTTGACCGTTAAAGCCTTCAAACACAATGGCGACGAACTTTGGAGCAAAGACTTCGGCCGCTACATCAGCGCTCACGGCTTCGCCGGCT
>JANPLP010000925.1:0-5511 GCA_031426595.1 Planctomycetia bacterium
TTCGCCGCCAGTGGTCCGCGACGCCGCGCGTTGGCATCATTCTTGGAACTGGTCTTGGGCCGCTTGTAGAACAGATCGACGTACAAGCCTCCATTGAGTACGAAGAGATTCCGAACTTTCCCAAGTCCACTGCGACTAGCCACCGTGGACGGCTGGTGTGTGGCAATCTCTGCGGGTTGCCCATCATGGCCATGGAAGGCCGTTTTCATATGTACGAAGGTTACCCGTTGAAGCAGATCACCTTGCCAGTACGTGTCATGAAGGCGATGGGAGCCGAGTTGTTAATCGTGTCCAATGCGGCTGGGGGAATGAATCCGAATTACGGCTTGGGTGATATTGTTGTCATCGATGACCAGATCAATTTAATGGGCGACAACCCGCTAATCGGTATCAACGACGATCGGCTTGGGCCACGTTTCCCTGATATGAGTGCCCCATATGATGCTGTGTTAGTTAACGAATCGTTAGCCATCGCGCGACGCGAGAACATTGTGGCTCACAAAGGTGTTTTTGTTGCAGTAGCTGGCCCGAATCTTGAGACTCGCGCGGAGTACCGTTTTCTGCGCGCTATCGGGGCGGACGTCGTTGGCATGTCGACGGTTCCCGAAGTAATCGTCGCAGTTCATTGCGGCTTGCGTTGCGTCGGATTCTCAGTTGTTACCGATATGTGCTTGCCGGATGCTCTCGAACCTGCCAACGTGCAAAAAATTATTGCTACCGCGAACGCCGCTGAGCCCCGCTTGAGGGCTCTGGTCAGTGGAGTGCTCGAGTTTGAATCGAAACGAGTGGCAGGTTAGCACTACAAGTGGCTAAGTCTTGATGCGTGGCGTGGCGTATTGTGATGGCGTGTTAGTTTTGTGAGCTTCAGTCGATGCATGCTGCCTTCAGTTTTACGCAAGATCGGGACTGCGAGTCGCTTGTTCAGAGCACTTGCCAAGCGATCTTTGCGCGGCGATTGCTGCAACCGAAAGTAGCGATTGTGTTGGGAAGCGGCCTCGGTGGCTTGGCGAAATGCGTAGAGCACGCGGAGTCGATTCCTTACTCCGAACTACCCTGTTTTCCCCGCACTCATGCAGCCGGTCATGCCGGAAACTTGATCACGGGTTTTCTTGCAGGGATTCCAGTTGCGTTGATGCAAGGTCGGGCGCATCGTTATGAAGGTTTCAACGATACCGATCTTTCGTTACCCATTCACTGCTTGCATGCGCTCGGTGCAAAAACTTTGATTGTGACCAATGCGGCTGGCGGTTTAAATCCAAGATTCTGCGTTGGCGACTTGATGTTGATCGATCAGCATCTCGATTTCCTTTGGTCAACTCCGCACGCTCGAACGACTGGGCATCGCGCGTATGCGCTCCAGTGCGGTCGAGTTGGTGATTTCAGTTGCGATGTTCCAATGAGGGGCTCCTCACCGTACGATCATGATCTGCTCGCACGCGCCCGCCGTGCGGCTCGTCGAGCGGACATCGAGCTGCATCAAGGCACCTATCTATCGACGTTGGGTCCGACATACGAAACACGCGGAGAGTATCGAATGTTTCGCAAGTTCGGCGCGGATGCGGTTGGCATGAGCACCATTCCGGAAGTGGTCGCCGCGCGGCAGATCGAGATGCGCGTGCTGGCGTTTTCCGTTATCACAAACGTTGCCTCGACAGATGTTCCGCACTCCACCAATCATCAAGAGGTAATCGACGTGGGCAACTCATCCGGTCCTCGACTATTGCAGATCGTTCGCGGTGTGCTGAGCGATCTGGCTGGGCAACCCGATTGATAGCTGGCTGATTGAGGGCTGGAGGAGAGAGCGATATGGACTCAGGAATGTAGAACTTTCTGTGTGCTTTGACCAAGCTGAACAAAACAAACTACGATGATTAATCGTGCAGCTGACTTTGGGCGGCATTTTCCAGTCAATCGGACCCGTCAAGCGGTGATTTTAGTTTCAGTCCCAATCCCGATAGCTTTAATGGAGCGCTGCGATGCGAATGGAACGAGGTCTAACGTTGGTGATTTTTTGCTGGCTATCAGTGAATTTGCTGGGCCAAGAACAAAAGGAGCAAGGTCGCCGAATCGAAAGCGGGGACAACGCCGTTGCCTTTAAGGGAGTCGATTGGGAGGGGCAGCCTTTCGAATTTGAGCCAGGGAAATCGGGACGTTGGACGGTGTTGGTGTTCCTGCGCGGTTATCCAGGATACCAATGTCCATTGTGTTCGCGACAAGTCGCTGAGTTGATTCGCAAAGCAGAGGAATTGTCGACTGCGCGCGGGGACGTGGTGTTGGTATATCCGGGAGTTGCGAAAGACTTGACAGTTAAAGCGAAGGAGTTTGTGGCTGATAATTCGTTGCCTGCAAACTTCAAGTTAATCGTCGATTCTGATTATCAGATTGTGCGGACCTACAAATTGCGCTGGGAAGCTCCTCGTGAAACGGCTTATCCGGCAACTCTGGTGATTGATCCTACAGGTGTTGTTCGCTTCACAAAAATCAGCGAAACGCATGGCGATCGAGCTGAGTTTAAAGATGTATTGAATGCACTGGGTACGAAGTAGAAAATTGGGCGAATGAATAAACCCTTGCATCTGAGTTCTGGCGACATGACGCGTTTCGTCGTTCCACCTATGGGAGCGGTGACGGTCGTCGTGGCTTCGTTGGTGGCTGAAGGGGAGTCTTTAGAGAAGTTTCAAAGCAGCCTGTCGAAAGAAGAGTTGGCTAGGCAAGCTCGATTCATCCCGCAGGAGGTCAAGCGTCGGTTCGGTGTGTGTCGGGGTAAGTTACGGCACTTGCTGGCCGCCATGCTAGAGGTTCAGCCCGCGGAGGTGCAGTTCGAATACAACGCAACGGGCAAGCCGCGACTTGCAAGTGGCCATCATTCGTCGCTTGAGTTTAACGTATCGCATTCCGGCGATTGGGGCCTGTTCGGATTCGCTGATGGAGCTCCGTTAGGTGTCGACATCGAATTGTTTCAGCATAAAACCAACTTTGAAGCGCTCGCGCCGCAAGTGCTAAATACGAACGAGCGCGCACGCTTAGAGCAACTACTACCGGAAGAACGAAATCTAGCAATCATGCGTGCTTGGGTTGCAAAGGAAGCGGTATTGAAGGCTATAGGGGTCGGCATTGGATTTGGTTTGCATGCCGCAGAGTTCCCTATGCCGCAGCCGCCCGTGTGCATGCCTCTGCGGATTGATCCGATCTTGCTTGAGAAGATCGACGATGATGCGAACTGCCGAATGAATGCTTGGATCGATGCGGCGATGTGGCGTGTGCACGATCTGGATGCGATTCCGGAGGGTTTGTCGGCGGTTGCATGCCCAGCCAGTATGAAGCGAGTTACTCTGGAAAGGTACTGAAGTGTCGCCGAGCGATCTATTGTGCGAGTTAATTGCGATTCCAAGTGTGAACCCCATGGGACGCGATTTGAGCGGCCCTATCTATTTTGAAACGCGGCTTAGCGATTGGTTGTTCGATTATTTTCGATCGATCGGGGCGGAGTGCGAGCGAATTGAAGTCGCTCCAGGCCGTGCCAATGTGATTGCTCGCTACACATCACCGAATGCAACTCGAACGCTACTCTTGGATGCGCACCAAGACACTGTACCCGTCGACTCGATGACCATTGCTCCTTTCGCGCCACAATTATCGAACGGGCGCATCACCGGTCGAGGCGCTTCGGACGTCAAGGGTGGGTTGGCTGCGATGCTGCATGCGTTCACTCGTTTAGTGAAAGAACGACCAGCCGGCGCTGCCAATGTTGTCTTGAGCTGCACTTGCGATGAAGAATTCACGACGTTGGGCATTCGCGACTTGGTAACTTACTGGCAAGCCGGCGTGGGCAAATCGAAACTCCTGAATGTAAAACCGGCCTGCGCGGTTGTCGCGGAACCGACCGGGTTGGACGTCGTGGTGGCACATCGTGGGGTGACACGTTTTCGAGTTCACACGCAGGGACGAGCTTGTCATAGCAGCGATCCGACGCAGGGTCGCAATGCCATTTACACTATGGCGAGGGGGGTGTGTTATCTGGAAGAATATGCGTCGTGGCTGCCTAAGTCTGTACCATTTCATCCGCTCTGCGGACGCCCAACGCTAAGCGTAGGAAGAATATGGGGCGGACAAAGCGTCAATATTGTCCCTGATAAATGCACTATCGAGATCGATCGACGCTTGATTCCGGGCGAGGATCCTTCCGTTGCATGGTCGTCGCTACGCGAGAAGTTAATTGAGCGGTTTGGTCCTCACATCACAATCGACGAGCCTTGGATCAGCAGTCCCGCGCTCAGCAATCAGGATAACGCTGGGCTAGCCGAAACGCTCTTGAAAGTAATTGCTGGGATCGCTGGAGCGCACCGCAGTCTCGGAGTTGCTTACTGCACGCATGCCTCGACGGTCAGCCAGGCAGGAGTGCCCGCGGTAGTCTTCGGCCCCGGTTCGATTGAACAAGCTCATACGGCTGACGAGTTCATCGAGGTAAAGCAATTGGACGCCGCGGCGGAGGTTTATTTCGCGTTTGCGCAGCAGACGGAAATTGCCCGCCCGTAGCGGAACGCGTTAGCGGTTCGAAAACAGGAAGAGCTGTAAGGATTCACTCGCTGGCGCTTCGAGCTTGTATGACGGGGGAAACTGGTGAGAGAACTCAGTCGTTGTCGGCGCGCAAGACAGAAATGAAGGCTTTCTGAGGGATGTTGACGCTGCCGAATTGCTTCATCTTGGCTTTGCCCTTCTTCTGCTTCTCGAGCAACTTGTTCTTGCGAGTTACGTCGCCACCGTAGAGCTTCGCAGTTACGTCCTTGCGGAACGGTTGGATGGTAGCTCGAGCGATGATCGAGCCGCCGATGGCACCTTGAATCGGAATTTTAAATTGATGGCGTGGAATGGCTTCAGCTAGCTGCTCGCAGTAATGCAACGCGCGGGTACGGGATTTATCGCGATGAACAAGATACGAAAGCGCGTCGATCGGTTCTTTGTTCACCAGGATGTCAACTTTGACGATGTCCGTTTTTCGATATTCGATCTCGACATAGTCAAACGAGCCGTAGCCACGAGTGATCATCTTTAGCTTGCCATAGAAATCGAACAGCACCTCGCCGAGCGGCATTTCACTGGTGACTTCCACTCGACCCGCAGACAGGTAGCCCATCGTTTGACTGTCAGAGCGATGTTCGCGGCACAGTTCCATGACCGGTCCGACGTACTCTTCAGGAATCAGAATCGAGGCTTTGATGTAGGGCTCGGTGGTCGATTCAATGCTCGACGGATCGGGCCAGTAGCTGGGATTGTCGACATCAACTAACGATCCATCCTTCAAACCAATTTTGTACTTCACCGATGGCGCAGAGATAACCAATCCAAGATCAAATTCTCGCTGTAGGCGTTCTTGAATCACATCCAAGTGCAACAAACCCAGGAAGCCACAGCGGAAGCCGAAGCCCAGAGCGGCTGAGCTGTCCTTCTCAAAGGTTAGGGCCGCGTCGTTGATCGCCAACTTCTCAAGCGCTTTGGTTAGGTCCTGGTACT
>JANPLP010000926.1:0-2698 GCA_031426595.1 Planctomycetia bacterium
CACAAGCTTGCACGATATCGTCATGCTCCAAAGAATAATCGTAAACCTGTTCACCGCGAATAGCCGCTGCGAAAGTAAGCAGTTCGGCATCATAGCGGCCCGGCATTTTTGGCAATTCGACCACTTGCGTTCCTTTGCGGAATTGGCCCTGGGGGCGATCGAGGGTCAATGTTAGTTGAGGCGGTTCTAGCGGTTGAATTTCAATCGTGCCTTGCGTACCGCAAACTGTCAATTGGCGTCGTCGCCCACCATCAACTTCGACCATACTACTGCGAATAGTCGCGGTGGCGCGAGGGTACTCAAATATCGCCAAGCAATTATCTCGCAACTGATCAAGCTCTGGGCGTGTGCAGCGATTAAATGCGGTTATCGATGTGGGTTTGCCCAACAACTTGACGATGCCATCGATCAGGTGACACCCCAATTCGAACATCGACCCGCCGCGATACTCGGCCAACGCGGCTCGCTCCGGCGCAGCCACTTGTTTACTCATCACGCCGTGCACTTCGAAAATATCGCCCAACCAACCGCTCTTCACTGCTTCAAACAGAAACTGAAACGCAGGATTGCTGCGGAACATATAACCCATCTGAATCAGTCGCTGCTTCTCGGCGGCGAGAGCCGTAACGCGTCGCCAGTGCTCCAGCGCCGCGCCAGCGGGTTTATCCAAGTGAATATGCATGCCGGCCGACAAGCATCGCTCGGCGGTCTCAAGCAGCTTGTCGATGCTGGTTTCGATAAACACCAGTTGCAGTCCCGGTGATTTGAGCAGTTGTTCCGTGGTCAACCAGTTCAGGCCCCGGTAGGTCGGCGAGTTCTCCATTTTCGCTCGTTGCGTCGCATCCTCTTCTACGATTCCGACAACTTCAAACTGTTCGCTGAGCTTACGGATGGCGTCCATCTTTCCGCTTGCGTGACCATGCTTGGTCCCAATCTGCCCGACGCGGATTTTTTGTGCAGGCTGATTCGCAGCTAGATTGCCGGTGAGATTACAAGTGAGGAGGGAGAAAATTGGTGTGCAAGTAGCCATCGAAGTTAAGGCAGAAGTGACTGCAAAATTTCGGCGAGTAAGCTGTTCACCGTTCTGCGGGTTGTTAACTTTTTTCATGGTGACACTTTGGAGCAGGTGAAGGGAGAGGAATGTAAAGGATTGCGTACAAGTCTCTACTCGGTGCCGATCTCTACTCGGTGCCGATCGGCCGAGTTCCGGTGCCTGTTTGTTGAGTTAGGGAATCGCCGAGTTCCGCGCGGAACCTCGCTGCCAGTTCGGTCAACTGCGCGACCACCTCGGGATGCTGATCTGCTACGTTGCTGCGTTCTCCCGGATCGCTGCTGAGGTCAAATAACGACATGTCGATAGTTGCAACTTTGTAACCATGGCGGCTGGCAATTCCACGCACTCCCGATTCCTCGATGGCGTTCGGTTTCATGTTGGCATAATTCGCTGGACGTCCGTCGACTCCGGGCGGACCGTTGACGGTCAAATAATCGTGAGGCACATGTAGCTTCCAATTCGCTTGACGCACCGCATGCAGTTCGGAGCCCGAGTAGTAAGCAAACGTCGATCGACCTTTCACGCCGGAGTGCCCGAGCAGCAGCGGTGAAAGGTCGAGTCCATCGATGGTTCGCGCGGGGAGAGTTGCATCGATTAAAGTTGCCAACGTGGGCAGCAGATCGATCCCCGTGATCAACTCATCGCAAGTTCGGCCGGAGGCAACGTGCTGCGGCCAGCGAACGATGAACGGTACGCGAACGCCCCCTTCAAAGGCCGTTAGCTTTCCCTCGCGCAATGAACCAGCCGAACCGGCATGATTTCCATAACTGAGGAATGGACCGTTGTCGGATAGGAAAAGTACGATCGTATCCTTTTCTACACCGTTGTCAGCGAGCGCGGCCAAGATCCGACCGACTGACCAATCGACCTCTTCGACTGCGTCGCCGTACAGCCCTCGTTTTGATTTCCCTTTGAAATCTGCGGAAGCCGCGATGGGTACGTGTGGCATGACATGCGGAACATAAAGAAAGAATGGCCGCGACCGGTTCGCTTCAATGAACTTCACAGACGCCTCGGTGAACATCTTTGTGAACGTCGACTGATCGGGATCCAACGCGATCGTGTTCCCGTTCTCAATCAGCGGCAAAGCGGGAATGCCACGCACGGTTGGATGCAAAGGTCCGTTATCGTTCGAGTAAGGTAGCCCCAACCACTGGTCAAAGCCATGCTTCAGCGGATCGAAAGTGGGTCGCGTTCCCAGATGCCATTTTCCGAAGCAAGCGGTGGCGTAGCCTTTCGATTTGCAAACTTCGGACAATAGATTCTCGTCCGCATGCATGCCAGTCGTACTGGTGTGATTGAAGGCACCTGACATTCCGATGCGATTCGGGTAGCAGCCCGTTAACAACCCAGCTCGCGAAGCGGTACATACGGCTTGAGCAACATTGAAGTTCGTAAACCTAGTTCCATGTTCAGCCAGGCGGTCTAGGTTGGGCGTCCGAATATCTGTCGCTCCGTAGCAACTTGCATCGCCGTAACCCATGTCGTCAGCCACGATCAGCACCACGTTCGGTGTTCGTTCAATTGCTTCCGCAGCTTCCCCAGTTGCTGCTGGTGTGATCGAGCCGGAAGTCGCCAGCATGACGGCTAGTGCTTTGTCTAGATTAAATTTTAGGGTGGCACGCTCTGAGGCTTTGCGAAGGG
>JANPLP010000927.1:0-3208 GCA_031426595.1 Planctomycetia bacterium
CTGAACCGCTCGCGGACCCGCACCCCAACTAATCTGATCGGTCACAAAGTCCGGCACGCCTTCTGACCCGACGCGAGTCTGCCGTACCAAAGCCAACGCATAGCTAATGACGTGATCCGCCACCGGGACGCTGCGTACCAAGTCTTGCAGTTGCTGAATCTCTTCGCCAGACAAGACCGATTCTACGTCAGACTTTATGCGAGCCGTCGTGCGCCGCGCGACCTCCAGTTCGTCATCAAATGATGGATAGTCCACCAAAACTTTAAACATGAACCGGTCTTGCTGAGCCTCGGGTAACGGATAAGTCCCCTCCTGCTCAATAGGATTCTGCGTCGCCAATACAAAAAATGGATCGCTGAGCGCGTGACGCTGCCGCCCAACAGTTACCTGTCGCTCCTGCATCGCTTCCAACAACGCCGCCTGCGTCTTCGGAGGTGTCCGGTTAATTTCGTCAGCCAAAATCACGTTTGCGAACAGCGGACCTTCCATAAATCGACGCTGCAATCCGCCGCCCGGCTGCTCTTCAATTACTTCCGTCCCCGTAATGTCAGCCGGCATCAAGTCAGGCGTAAACTGAATTCGACTGAACGATAGGCTCAACGTCCGCGCCAAAGTGCTGATCAACAGCGTCTTGGCCAAACCTGGAACACCTTCGAGCAAACAGTGACCGCGACTGAAGATGCTGATCAGCAACTCGTCGATCACATCCTGCTGACCAACGATGACTTTGCCAAGCTGCGTCACGATGCGTTCGCGAGCCGCCTGAAGCCGCTGAATCGAATCGCTCGAAATCGGCGAATCTCCATTCCCATTCACTTGACCGCTATGATTCATGCGCCATTCCTATCCGGCCTGATTCCGTTTAAAAAACATTCGATTGCCGGCCGCAATAGCCGACTTTGCAAGTGTCCAGCAATCAAAAACTCAGCATTTAGTTTCCGATTGCCTAGCTACGAACTGACTGCGATTTTCACAGTTTGTGTTTTGCCTAATAGCCAGTTTACACCAGTTTCGCACATGGATGTAGCACAGTGAACGCTCCTGTCCCACATGCGCAATTTCAAAGTACGGGGTTTCGCGAACCAATGTGCCACTTTTGCGAATCTGATTGCGAGTTCGCCAAGTGACCATGCGCGCCCCATGCGCTGCCCGCCTCCCCGAATGTAAGACTTGTGGCTAGCATGGTTAGCATGAACCCAGCGATGCCTACCAAAAACTACGATGCGTTAATCTTTGATTGCGATGGAACTCTTACGGATTCCATGCCGGTCCACTTTGTGGCTTGGCGTCGAACGATGGCACACTATGGCATCGACTTCCCGGAAGATCGCTTTTACTCGCTCGGCGGAATGCCCACCGATAAGATCATCCGTCTGCTGGCGACCGAACAATCGATCGAACTCGACGTGACGGCTGCCGCTGTCGCTAAGGAAAATGCGTTTCTCGAGTTGCTGCATCTGCTGAAACCTATTCAGTTCGTTGTTGCGGTCGCTAGACACTTCCACAAGAAACTGCCCATGGTCGTTGCCAGCGGCGGGTTCCGCGACGTGATCGAGAAACAGATCACACAGATCGAGTGCGATGGATTGTTTGATGCTCTCGTAGCCGCCGAAGATACCGCTCGTCACAAACCTGAACCCGATGTCTTCCTCGAAGCCGCTCGACGAGTAAACGCTAAGCCGACGCGTTGCCTCGTATACGAAGATTCCGATCTCGGACTAGAGGCTGCTCGGTCCGCAGGGATGGACTTCATTGATGTCCGCAAGTTCCACACCCCCGCTCGTATAGCCGTTTAGGTCTGAATTCCATTCCGTGCTGCAATACTATCTGCAGCGAAACCTTAAACTTTAGTAGAAGCTATCCGCCACGAATAACGCTCTGTAGACTTCACTTAAGCAGCCATCCATGACACCTCGAACTCGTTCGACTCGCACCTGTTCATCCGCCTGCCTAATCGCTGTTATTTCAGCTTTCACCGTAGCGGATCGTCTCTTGCAAGCCGATGATGGCGCTGCCACCAACAAAGTCACAGCAATAGCAGCCACTCCTAACGCAGGGTCCAGCAATCTTTTTACACGTCCAGCGGTTCTTGCCGAAGCTAACAAAACCTTGCTCATCCAGGGAGAATCGCCAATCCCAGTGGTTGTTGTACGTGGCACGCCCTACGAAATGGGATATCAACTCGGCGCAGCCATGAAAGCGGACATTCATCGCTTCGTGCCTGCCGCATTAGCGGGTGTTTCAAAAGAACTCGACGTTTCGCCAGACACTCTTCGTGACGTATGGGCGCGAACTTCAGCCTACACCGACGACCGAATCGAACAAGAAATGCTGGGGCTTGCTGACGGTTCTGATCTGCCGCTCGAAACACTGCAAGTTCTGCATGCAGTCCCTTTGTTGATGCCCTACTCTTGCAGTAGCATCGCAGCATGGGGCGAGGCAACCGAAGACGGGCACCTCTATCAGACGCGAAACCTAGACTGGAGCCTCGAAATCGGTGCTCACGAATTCCCTGTTATCGTCGTCTATGTTCCAACTGAAGGCCACCCGCATGTGATCGCAACTTTCGCCGGTGTGATCGGCGCGCACACCGGTATGAACACACGTGGAATCGCGCTGTCAGAAATGGGTGACGCTTCTGCTAAGGAAGCTCCCTACTTTGTTCACGCGCCGCATTTTACGACTTACTTCCGTACCATGCTTTACGACGCCGACTCGCTCACCGAGACCCTTGAAATATTCAAATCGCAACCCATGACCAAGCGCTATCATTTCGTTTTTGGTGATGGTCAAACGGATAAACGTGCCGTCAAAATTCGCGCCCATTCCCCTGAAGCGGCTGACCAACGTGTGGCAATATGGAAAGACAACGATCCCGCCGACGAATTCGCTCCCAACGTACTTTCATGCATCGTCTACAACGACGAAGGCCGCGGAGCTTTTCCAACTTTTAAGTCTGCATTCGGAAAATTGAACGGTGAAAAACTCGTCAAGCTCGCCAATCAAATCCCAATCCAAGGCGGCAACGTGGTCAACGTTGTCTACGATGCCACCGACCTGCGAATGTGGGTTTCCTATGCAAAAGGGGATAAAGAAGCCTACCAGCGTCCCTCAGTATTTCTCGACTTGAAGAAACTTGACGCGGACCGCGACGGCACACCTGACCTAGGTTTTTAAAAGACGTACACCGCTAGTCGCTACCGCAAAG
>JANPLP010000928.1:0-2679 GCA_031426595.1 Planctomycetia bacterium
GCGAAAGCGCTGGCCGAGTTCATGTTCGGCGACTCCGATGCGCTCGTTCATATCGATATGAGCGAATACATGGAAAAGCACAACATCAGCCGTTTGATCGGTGCCCCTCCTGGATACGTGGGCTACGAAGAAGGTGGTCAACTGACCGAGAAGATTCGTCGCCGTCCGTACGCTGTAGTGTTGCTCGACGAAATCGAAAAGGCACATCCAGATGTGTTCAACATGCTGCTTCAAGTGATGGAAGAAGGCCGTTTGACCGACTCGTTCGGTCGCAACGTAGACTTCCGTAACACGATCTTGATTCTCACCACCAATGCAGGTGCTGAAGCGATCAAGAACGAATCGGCATTTGGATTCCAGAAGGCTGATTCGGATGGTTCGTACGAGAGCATGAAAGCTCGTGTGATGGACCAAATTGAGCGCGTGTTCCGACCTGAGTTTTTGAATCGACTGGACGACACGATTATCTTCCGTCACCTCGAGAAGGAAGATCTGAAGCGCGTTATCGACTTTGAATTGGCTAAGGTTCGCGAACGGCTGATGGATCGCGGTTATGAGTTAGTACTTACCGACGATGCGAAAGAATTGATCATCAAGCAGGGTGGTGCGAACCTCGATTACGGTGCTCGTCCGCTTCGCCGAGCTATTGAGCAACGCGTCGAAGACCCACTAGCTGAAGAGATTCTTCGCGGTGCGTTCGAAGGGATGAATACGATCGTGGTCGACGGTGTAAAAGGCGATGACGCGAAACTGACGCAGTTGGCCTTCCGTGGCGAGAAACGTGCGCCGGCAGAAGAACCTGAAGCGATCGCGAGCGGCTCGGAAAAGTAGTCGCTCAGCGAGTTCTAAATAAAAATTTCAACGGCCAGCTCACGAGAGTTGGCCGTTGTCGCTTTCACGGCAATTGACGATGGAGGAGTCGTCAAAACCGGAGTTGTCCAGCGTGTCGCGGAATGCGTTAGCGTTTCGACCTGCCGAGAAACCAAATTCACTCGCTGGCGCTTCGAGCTTGTAGTGCGTCCCCTCAACCCCCGACCCCTTCTACCCGAAGTACCGGGGCGAAGGGGAGTAGCGATTGTTCATAGGTGTTCACTCTACATTCATTGTTTATCCGATCCTATCTCAAGCCAAACCCGCTCGTTTCAAAGTCACCGATATCCTGAGGCGGGATCGTTAGCAGGCGAAACTCGAAGATCAAGGTTACCACGACCAGCGGAGAGCGGTGTCTTCCCACTGCCGCACACCCTCAACCCGCTGATCTATGTGAATGAAAAATTGGCTGTGACATGAAAGCATCAAGCGAAAGACTTCGATTGAACTGAGGGAACTCCCGAAATTTCTGCCTCCCCTTCTCCTCAGTACTCTGAGGAGAAGGGGGCGGGGGTGAGGTGCGTGAGTACTGAATCGAGCGGACAATAAAGCAACGAAACCAATCGCTCAGTTCAGTGCAATGGCTCTGAAGGCATACGTATACTGCGAATTACAGGTATGCGAGATGAGACGATACAAAGCGAGTTCCAGTTTAGATCAACTAAACTAAATCTCACCATCTCTGGGCCCCTCAACCCCCGACCCCTTCTCCCCGAGTACGGGGCGAAGGGGAGAAGCGAGTGTTTATTGCCGATCCTGCCAAGTCGAGTTGGAGTTGGTAGGTCGATTGAAGGGCACTGAAACTCACGCCATGCAGAGCCTTTCGCAGAACATCGTGCTTCGCATGCTTTCTTACTTTACCGAAGTGGCTGAGGTTAGTTACAGCCAGTTGCTCTTTCAGCTCCGCATCGCCCGGTTGACGCCCAAGCGATTGCCGCAACCAATCCGCGACCTGTTCATCGGCAAGGCACCGCTCACAAGCGTCGAGTGCGGAGTTCTGGAAGCGATGGTCATCGAAGAACTCGCTAGTCCCAAGGCCAATCGCATACCATAACTCCCAACTGCGTGGAAACTATTTTTCCGATTTCGAAGTGGTTGTCTCAGTGACTAGGTTTTTGAACTTTGTAAACATCGCACACACAGTCCGCTTCGGCTAATGCTCACATTTCCTCCACACCGAAGGCATTGACCACATTCTTTCAGATGCTCTCGCACAGATTCTACGCTCAGCCGAAAGGGCAGATTTTGTTGATACTCGGCCACCCGTGCGAGAACGCGACGTTTACTCTTTTCTGGGCAATGCTCCAGCGCTTTCTTTAATTGCTGAAGGGCACTTTTGAAGTCTCCCACCTCAGCATAGGCAGCAGCGTAAATTGTAAAGAAAGACCATGTTTTCGCCCGCTCACTCGACTCTAGAGTTTTCATTATCTCAAGTGCCTCTGCACCATTTCGATCAGCGTTGTTTGGTGATGCTGCGTGCAATAGTGCGATCATCGCATGGCAATTAGAGTTTTCCGAATCCCTCGCGAGCGATTTTTTGAATATCTCGAGAGCCTTGCCGAACCCGCCGATCGGAAGCAATGAATAGCCAACATAATACCAATCAGATGCGTGATCTGTTCGCTCAGCGATACCAAGAAAGCTCAGAAAAGCCACGTCATACACCTCAGTGTATTGGTTCAGCGTAAGTTGTGAAAACGGTGTTAGCGATTAGCTTAGTAATGAGGTGGTCTAAAGCTGGTTTTCTTTGATGGGGGCCAGCCCCCAATCCCCCGGGATTTTGCGCTTGGGGCCATTAACAAATTGGCT
>JANPLP010000929.1:0-3684 GCA_031426595.1 Planctomycetia bacterium
GTTCGCGTACACTGGAGCCCACTTGCCACTATCGGCTCCACGCTTACCTAGTCAGCCGACGCAATCCACTTCGAACTAGTGAATCATCGGTAGGGGTGACAGGTCGCGAGTGCTGCGGTAGGCTGCTGGATTGCGAAGCGCGGGATTGAGGTGGCTTCGCGGAGTCCGTCTGCACGTTTGGAACGAGTCCATTATGCCAACTATCAGGCAACTACCGCCAAGCATTGTGAACAAGATTGCGGCTGGCGAAGTGATCGAACGACCAGCGAGCGTCGTCAAAGAACTGCTGGAGAACAGCGTCGATGCTGGGGCGACGGATATCGAGATTTCAATCGAAAGCGGCGGCTTGGACCTGATCCGCATCTCGGACAATGGCTGCGGGATCGATTCCGACCAAGTCTCGCTAGCCGTAGCAAGTCACGCAACCAGCAAACTGATCACTGCTGACGATCTGTTCGATGTGCACACTCTTGGGTTCCGCGGGGAAGCCCTCGCTTCGATCGCGGAAATCAGTCACTTGACGCTCCGAACTCGAACTGCCGACAGCGAATCAGGGGTGGAACTGACGGTGAAGGGTGGGATAGCTGAGCCGCTGCAGCCAGTTGGATGCCCAGTTGGCACAACCATCGAAGTACGGCACCTGTTCTTTAATACTCCCGTCCGCCGCAAGTTCCTCCGCACTCCCCAAACAGAAGCGGGCCATGTCACCGAAGCTTTCACCCGCATCGCGCTGGCGTTTCCACATGTCAGCATGCGGTTGCTAAGCGGCTCAAGAACCAACTTTGAGTTACCAGCGACAGATGTATGGCAGGATCGCATTCAAGCCTTCTTTGGCGACGAAGTGAGCGATGCATTAATTCCAGTCGACAGCCATCACGAGCAGACTCGCTTGAGAGGTTTCGTGACCGATCCGTCGGTCAGCCGCGCGAACGTGCGAATGCAGTACTTGTTTTTGAATGGTCGGCACATTCGCGATCGCTCACTGCAGCATGCGCTCGGAGAAGCGTACCGCGGTCTGCTGATGGTCGGACGTTTTCCAGTCTGCTTTTTACACTTAGAAATGCCCGCTCAATTGGTTGATGTCAACGTCCATCCAACCAAACTAGAAGTCCGCTTTCAAGAAGGGGGCAAAGTATACAGCCAGTTGCTGCAAACTCTTCGGCACCAGTTCTTGACTACCGATTTGACAGCGAGAGTGCGGACGCCCCATTATGGCAACTCAGCAACCAGCGAGCCTCTCGCGCCATTGCCCGCAGTAGGTTCGCGAAGCGACGATCGCTGGAACGAACTTGGAGCTCGACCTACAAACTTTGGTGCAACAAACTTTGGCGCCACGACCGCTCCACTGGAGCCAAGCGGCCCACCACGGCTAAATTTAGCCGGATCGGCGGCACCTGAATTCCGCCCGTTTCCTGAAACCCGCTCGCCGCTCGGCATCGCTGCCAGCAACTTTGTCGCGACTGCTCGCATCCCCACCGGCTTGCCAACCGAATTGCCGCCGGGCGCCGAGCCGTGGTCGATCCCTATGGCGGCCGACACTACGGGTGAAGGCGAACTGCCACTGGATTCAACAACTTACCTGCTCGATCATACTGAAACGTCCAGCAACTCGATTCAACAGACGCACGCACAACACCTACTCCCCAGCTCCAGTCACTTAGGGTTTCAGATTCACAATCGCTACTTGGTCACCCAAGACGAACACGGCATGGTGCTGGTCGACCAACACGCGCTGCACGAAAGAATTCTGTACGAGCAATTGCGGAAGAAAACTGAATCGAGGACGCTGGAGAGCCAACAGTTATTGGTTCCGGAGCCGCTAGATTTGACGCCATCTGAGGCTGCTGCAGCCCTGGATTCGCGTGAACTGCTTTCCAAGATCGGAATCGAGATCGAACCTTTCGGAGGCGACACGATCTTGATGACCAGCTACCCAGCGATGCTGGCTAACATGCGACCCGCAGAACTCCTTCGGCAAGTGCTTGAACCCTTAATGTCGGGCGGCAAGGAACCAAGCGCCCGCGATTTGCTCGACGAACTCCTCAACATGATCGCATGCAAAGCGGCCATTAAAGCAGGCGACAAGCTTTCACCCGAAGAGATCACGTCACTGCTCGAACAACGCTATGACTATCAGGACACGCATCACTGCCCACACGGCCGACCAACGGCTCTCTACTTCAGTCGCGAGCAACTCGACAAGATGTTCAAACGCATCTGACCGCGATTGCATCGAATCGCCTTCACCTGAAACCCAACGAAAACGGTCGACTTAAACTTAATGAAGTCGACCGTTGAATCTGTTGTTCTCGTGAGGTTGGTATTCGCGTTCCGCAAAAGAGCCAAAACAGCGATACCTCCAATGCGTCCATCCGTCCTGATTAATCAGCGGCTGTAGGCACAACCCAAACTTTCATATCGCGCTCAATCTCTTGATGCAAGTGAATCTTGACGGTGTACAAGCCGAGTTCCTTGAGCGGACCTTGCAGACGCACTTGATCATCGGTGATGGTGATATCGATGGCTTTGAGTGCCGCAACGATTTCGGTGGAACCGACACTACCGTACAAGTGACCTTCGTCATTCGCATTGGCCTCGATGGTAATCGACTGCTGAGCGATCTTGTCGGCCAACGCTTGCAAGCCGCCGAGCCGTTGCTTTTCGATCTCTTTGAGTTTGGCTTTGTGCTTTTCAACCATCCGTTTGTGATGGTCATTAGCGATAATCGCTAAACCCTGTGGCAGCAAAAAGTTGTTTGCAAATCCTGGCTTCACTTCCACCACGTCGCCTTGGCGACCAAGATGGTCCACATTCTGAATCAACAGCAACTGGATGCCGCCGTTCGGACCTTTGGGCAATCTCTTGAACGACTTTACATTCGTAACCATCTTCAACTCACTTCTTCATTGATCCGACATGAATTCACGGAACTCATATCGCGAGCGCCGTGTTAGCTATTAAAACGTTGGCTATTAAAAAGCTGCCTAATAAAACTCTGTTCGCTACCAAATTCTGCTTGCTACCAAACTAAAACGGTATGTCATCACCGCTGTAGCCGCCACCGTGCCCCGATTCCGAATCGATCGTGGCGGACCGAGCTTCAGCGTACTCTTCACGAATGGAGTTGTTTCCTGCAGAACGCGGCGCTCCGCCACCTTCACCCTTCGCGCCGATCAACTGCATTCGGTCGCAAACCACTCGCAATTTGTAATTCTTCTGACCATCTTTTTCCCAAGTATCCAGCTTCAAGCGACCTTCAATGAAGACCGGTGAACCCTTGCTTAGATACTCAGCCGCGACTTCAGCGGTTCGTCCCCAAAATGTTACATCTACGAACGTTGTCTCGTCGATCCATTCCCCATTTTGACCCTTGCGTCGGTCATTTACCGCCAACCCAACCTCAGTCACGGGAGTACCAGCAGGCGTGTACCGTAGCACAACGTCGCGGGTTAAATTTCCCATCAAAATGACACGGTTGTAACTAGCCATAGCAGGGTCTCCAAGGCGAATCTGGAAGGGGCAAAAAAGTTAATCCAACAGCCTAGCCAATTTGGGAGGGCCAGGCAACTGGTTGAATCCACTTAAACCCAATCCACTACTCGTCAATTTCTTCTTCGTCGTCATCCAAGTCGATGCCGACACCATCTGCCACAGGCTCTTCCGTACGTGTTTCGGTAACCTTAC
>JANPLP010000930.1:0-1964 GCA_031426595.1 Planctomycetia bacterium
TTCGTCGCGCTGCTGTGGTTGCCTTGTGGCTTACCAGCGTTGATTTGTGGGTGGCGGTACGTGTTGCCAACACTGCTTCCGTTAGCGGTTTTGATTGTTTGGGATCATCGCCCAGCGCACAGCCTGGCATTTCAGTATCCGTCGACGTTGCAACCTTTGTTTTGGTTGGCATGCTTGCTGGGTGCGGCAAGAGTGTCTAAGCGTCAGGCTGGGGATCATGCTAGTCGATTGAACGGGGGGCTGGAGAGCGCCGTCCTGGCTCTGGTGACAGGAACGGTGCTGAGTTTCTTTGTGGGGCAGTTTCCTTTTAGTGCTCCGACGTTGCGAGACGTGGAAGCGACGACTTATGGTGTCGACTCGGAGATGCGAAGGCGAAGTGATCGATTGGATGGTGAGTGGTTGCTGCAACGGGTGGCTGAGATTCGTGATTCGGGGAGTGAGGTCTTGGCGACCGGTCGCATCGCGGCTCACTTGGTTGGGAATCGCGATGTAGAAACGGTAGGGCAATACTTAGAACGTCGCGAAAAATTGGTTGAGCTAGCCGACCGGAAGGGGAACCCGATTAGGCACTATGAATACATCGCGCTCGATCGATTGGAAGGCTTTCAACAATCGAGGGCGCAGGTTGAGCAAGTGGAAGCGGAAGCGCTAGCCAGCGGATTTGCTGTGGATGCGGAAAAGTTTGAGATCGTGATTTATCGTCGTCGTTAGAGCTCATGTAGAGTGTGCCAAGCGTTGCTGTAACGTTCAGAAAACTCTGCGTGAGCAAGGCTCGGACACTGTCCGGTAAAAGTGGCTCGTCGACTGAGCAATAATCGCGGGGGTAAAACTTAACTGCCTGGTGTTCTCACACCGACACCTAAGAGAAGGTTGGCCCACAGAGCTTGGTCAGCGGTTTGAATGGTGAGCACATGGTCGTCGGAAGCGACCGCGGAATAGAAATCCCACTTCATGATCGGTTCAAGTTGGCGTGTCGAACCGGCTTGTTTGAGAATCTGCCGAAACTCAGCCCACACGGGCGGATCTTCCTGTTGAGCGTATTCGTCGGTAGGGTCAATTCCCATCGTGTTGAAGAAGTCGATAGGCAGAACTTCAATCAGTGCTTTTAAGACTTGCGCGACGGTTGGAATTCCAGGCGACAATTGCAAACAGATAAGTTCGGCTTTGGGACCGATCTTTGATGAGGCGGGATAATTGCCATCGGCGATCAGAATTTTCGAGTGATGTCCGGCTCGCGCGCAGACTCGCAGAATTTCTGGATGAAGCAGAGAAGTTCGAAGCATGGGTTGACTTTCTAGGTGTGAGAGTCGAAACGAAGTGTGCGAATCGGCTGCATTTTAATGAAGTTTATCAAAGTGATGCAATCGTGGTTGAGAGACTCGCGAAGTGGTGTCAGACTGTTGATGTAAAGCAGTAAATGAACTTCATTGATAGGCAGTACGATGGTTGCAGTGGTTACGTTGGTGGTGATTGCAATGGTCTCGTTGTTGGCGGTGCGGGCAGGATCGACTGCGCTGATGATGACGGGGTTAAGCTGGGATGCTGCAAGTTTCCAAAGTTACTCGGCGTTTTTTGGAGTCGGTTTTACCACTCGGGAAGCCGAGTTGGTGGTCAATCATCCGGTCCGACGTCGCATCATTCGTGACTTGATACTGGCAGGTAATATTGGACTGACATCTGCGCTCGCTACGCTGGTCGCAACATTAGTGCAAAACTCAAGCGGTGTGCGACCGTTACTTATTGTCGGTGGACTGGTCGTCGGACTAGGCCTGCTCCTTTACCTGACGCGGGTAAGTTGGGTGCAACGTGCAATTGACAAGACGATCCAGCGCACGTTGGAGAAGACCGGTTTGGTGCGAGTTATGGATTACGAATTGCTGCTGAGGATTCAACATGGATTCGTTGTATCGGAAGTTGAAATCACAGGCACAACACCGGTTGTCGATCAATCGTTGAGTCAATCG
>JANPLP010000931.1:0-1391 GCA_031426595.1 Planctomycetia bacterium
TGCATCGAGGCCAAGGAATTTTGGTGGACGCCAGCCATCCGAATGTTGATGCAGAAAAGCGACTGTTTCTCGGCACCAGTCGCGAATTTCTTTGGACGCAATTTGGTCCTCAAACTTCAAGACCAGCGCGGTGATCGTTGCGTGAATTTGCTTTTCAAGCATCCGCTGATGATCGACGAGCGTCGGACTGATCAACTCCAGCTCGGGTGGGAAAGGGTATTCATTCTGATAGCCTTTGAGATCCTGGTTCGGCGACGAGGCGTAGTCGCTGTAGACGCCCCACTGACGAATATCTGCGAAAAAAGCTCCGAGCGAATAAAAATCTTTCGTCGTGAACGGGTCGAATTTGTGATCGTGGCATTCAGCGCAGCCAATTGTGGCGCCCATCCATGCCATTCCCACCGTTCGCACTCGATCGGCGGCATACTTCGCCATATATTCGCCAGGTTGTGCGCCCCCTTCGCGCGTCATCATGTTCAGTCGATTAAAGCCGGTCGCAATCAACTGCTGTTCGGTGGGATTTTCCAAAAGGTCACCCGCAAGCTGCTCGATCGTAAACTGGTCGAAGGGCTTGTTCTGATTGAATGCATCGATGACGTAGTCGCGATACGGAAAAATGTTCTGATTCTGGTCCCCATGATAGCCGACGGTGTCGGTGTACCGGACAACATCTAACCAGGGCACCGACATTCGCTCGCCATAATGTCTTGATGCCAGAAGATGATCGACGAGTGGAATGACGCCATCGGATTTAATTCGATCCGTCCATTTTTCTTGTTCAAGAATGGTAGGCGGCAAGCCAAGCAGATCTAGAAACAGTCGTCGCACGAGCGTTTCCCCCGAAGCCTGGTCCGAGGATTTGATTCCGGAGCCTTGCAAACCTTCGTCGATAAAGCGGTCAATCACGGAGTTCGATACCGAGGATTTCGTCGACGTAGGAGGCGTTGAGCGTTCGAGCGGCGTAAAGGCCCAGTGGTCTTGGTATACGGCACCTTCTCGGACCCAACGCCGTAGCAGAGCTTTTTGATTTGCATTGAGTTTCTTGTGTGCTGACGGCGGCGGCATAACAGTATCGGGATCGACGCTTTCAATCCTGGCAATGATTTCACTTTCGTCAGGCTTTCCCTCTTTCAAGGCCCCAAAATCGATTGCCGCCGAGCGCACGTCGAGCCGTAAGTCGGCTTGGCGATGTTTTGCGTCAGGACCGTGGCAAGCGAAACAATTGTCCGACAAGATAGGGCGAATATCGCGATTGAAACGAATGGAATCTTCGGCGGCGACGGTCATGCAAACCGCCGCGAGAAGCGATTTCGCAGTTGCGATGGGGATTAGAACTCTAAGCCGTTCGAACATAAAAAATCCATTATCAACGGGATCAAGGCCTTCTGATG
>JANPLP010000932.1:0-8272 GCA_031426595.1 Planctomycetia bacterium
AACCGAAAAACACCGTCATCGTTGTGAATATCACCTCGCCAATCATTATCGTTGGCACTCTTGGCCATGAGGTACTCGGACATGAGCAACGTGTTGGAAGTGCCGTCCGTGAAATTGCCGAAGGTGACTTTGGCAGGCCGAGTGCGGTCGCCGTTCATGTTGTTGAAGGGTGCTTTGCTAGATGGAGCTAGGGTATAAAGTACGGGATCGTTATCACGCTGGCCGTACCAAACATTTCCCCAATTCACAACGTAGTTGCCACGTGTTCGCTGATAGAATCCTACATTCTGATCGACTGTACCCGTGTCACTCGGGCACAAATAGATAGGAACTCTTTTTCCTGTTGTGCCATTGAGCGTATTACCGATAGTGTTTGGCGGCTCATGAAACCGCTCTTTGTAATTGCTGAGGTTCGCCAAATTGGATTGCTCGATGTAAGGCCATATATACATCACCCAAGTCTGGCGCCATGTTCTAGGGACTGCGGTCGCCGAAGAATTCCCCGTTCCGCCGAGTGGAAACTTTTTGTTTGCATCGTGGAAGTTGTGCATCGCCAAGGCGAAATTTTTCAAGTTGTTTGTGCATTGCATGCGTCTCGCCGCTTCTCGAGCCGACTGAACCGCTGGCAATAGCAAGCCGACGAGGATGCCAATTATGGCGATCACGACCAATAACTCCACGAGCGTGAATCCGACTCTACTGTTTCTAGCCTGTAAATTTCTAAGCATAGCAGAACCTCCTAAACGGTATGAAAATAAGGGAAGATTCATTCACTGCGGTGTATTCTAACGGCTTGTCCGGTCTCGTAAACGGAAATTCTAAAGATTTCGCAAGAATTTTGTGCCGGACTTAAGAAAGCGAGATCGCTACGCTTTCACGGCTCGAGCTGGGAGGTCGCGAAGGCTAAGGTCTGAAGCAAAGATGGTATAACTCGCAGAAAAGAACTCGACGTTTACGACTAATCTGCCTCTCTGTGGATCCGAGAAATGCACATCCAAACGCTGCTCTATTTTGTCGTCATCAGCTCGCTATCCATGGCCACTTCGCTAGCCGATCAGATGCCGCCGAAAGGGGCTTACATCACGGGCTACACGAATCAAACCAGTTACGCGCCCGGTGAAGAAGTTGCGTTGCATCTTTCGAGTAACGTTAAAACGGTCAGCATGAAGATTTCGCGGTTGGGGGCGAGTGCGGAAGAGGTCTTCGAAAAGGAGGCTGTAGCTGTTGAAGAGTTTCCCATTCCGGATCGCGCATCTTCACACGGATGCAACTGGCCCAGTGCGGTGAAAGTCCCGGTCCTGGAAAGTTGGAAAAGCGGTTACTACCAAGTTCGATTGACGCAGACAGCATCGGACAAGCCGGCTCAAGCCACCTTATTCTTTATCGTGCGAGCTGCATTACCAGGTTCGACCTCCAAGATTCTATTGCAGTTTTCTACCAACACTTACAACGCTTACACAAACTGGGGTGGACATAGCCTCTACGCTTTCCATGATCGCGATGGTGTACAGGGGCATCGCGTATCGTTCCATCGACCTCAGAGTTCACAGTTTGAGAATTGGGAAGGACCCTTCGTTCGCTGGGCGGAAAGCAACGGCTATGTGCTAGAGTATGCAGCCAACAGTGATTTGGAGTTTCATCCAGAGCTGCTTAAGAACTACAAGTTGGTTTTAAGTGTTGGGCACGATGAGTATTGGTCTTCGCTGATGCGGGACCATCTTGAGCAATTCATTACTGCAGGTGGCAACGTAGCTTTCTTCAGCGGCAACACCTGTTGCTGGCAAGTGCGCAGTGAGGACGATGGCCGCGGGCTGACGTGCTGGAAACAGTGGTTCAATGGCGATCCGCTCTACCGCACAGATCGCGAAAACTTACTGAGCACGCTCTGGAGTCATCACTTGGTGAAGCGTCCGGAGAATCAATTGACTGGGGTTGGTTTTTTATGGGGTGGATATCATCGCAGTCATGGTCAGTTTATGGATGGTCCCGCTTCCTATGAAGTGCATCGACCTGATCATTGGCTATTTACAGGAACTCAATTGAAACGCGGCGATCGCTTTGGTGGGAAAGATACGATCGTTGGGTACGAGTGTGATGGCTGTGAGATGAAATGGGTGGATGGTCTGCCCGAGCCGACGGGTAACGATGGCACGCCGCAAGGCTTCGTGGTCTTAGGAAGTTGCCCGGCTCGCTGGGCGCCTGACGATGCCTTTTGGTATGACCAGTTTCCCAAGGATCGCGAAGGTGCGGCAGTGTTGGGGGCGTATACGCGAGGCGGTACAGTGGTGACGACGGGCAGCACCGATTGGGCGCATGGTTTGCGCGGTAAAGATCCGGTGGTAGAGCAGATCACGAAAAACGTATTGGACAAGTTAGGAAAATGAATGGCTAGCTGTTTGGTTTTGGTGCCTACAGAGGTCGAAAAGCAGCATTTGCCCTCGCACCTGCTGCAGGGCCTTGGACGAGTTGGAGCGACGGTTGAAATATGTGGGTTTGGACCGGTTGTCGCTGCAGCTCGGACGGCGAGCTTGATTGCAAGTCATCGCCCGCAGCATGTTGTGCTGTGTGGCGTGGCAGGGGCGATGTGCGAGACGCTGCGTGTGGGGCAGGCCTATCCATTTGAATCAGTGGCCTGTTACGGAGTCGGTGTAGGATGCGGTCCAACGTTTGCGACGGCGTCGAGTGTAGGCTGGCGGCAATGGGCAGGGGGCGGCGATCAGCCGGCCTTGCAATATCCGATTGAAGATGTAATCAACTTGAACGAAATGGGAGCAGCTGAGGCGCCGCCAGCGCCAAGGCTTCTGTTGACAGTCTGTGCAGCGTCGCAGAGCAGTGCAGATGTCATGTTGAAGTTAAAAGCATTCCCAGCCGCAGTCGCGGAAGACATGGAAGGATTCGCTGTCGCTGCTGCCTGTCAACTCGCCGGAGTGCCGTTGACCATTGTTCGAGGCATAAGCAATAGGGCAGGGGACCGCATGATTCAAAATTGGAAAATCGCCGACGCAATGGTGGCTGCTGCGGCTTTGGTGGAGGAGTGGGTGGGGTTATGAGTCAAACGATTCGACTGGGCATTTCAACTTGTCCGAATGATACTTTTGCGTTTCATGCTTTGTTGAATCGTTTAGTCGATTGGCGCGGTTTGGAATTCCGAGTCGAGTTGCTTGATATTCAAGAGTTGAATGAGCGTTTGTTTCGCGGAGATTTTGATGTAGCGAAAGCAAGTTTCCATGCAGCACTGCATCTGGCGGATCGCATGTTGGTGCTCCCCAGTGGGTCGGCGCTGGGGTTTGGGGTTGGCCCGTTGCTATTAGCTGCCTCGCCGAACACCCGGCCCTCAAAATCTGAGCAGCTAACACTGTGTCCCGGCAAACTGACCACAGCCGCTATGCTATTTCAATTGTTTTATCCGCGGACGACTCGCATTGAACACGTTGTGTTCTCTGCCATCATGCCGGATTTGAAATCGCATCGCGCGGACTTCGGAGTCTGCATTCACGAAGGTCGCTTCACTTGGCAAGAGGAAGGTCTAAGTCTGGTCGAGGACTTGGGGACACGTTGGGAAGTAGAAACAAGTTGCCCATTACCGTTGGGCGGGATTCTGGCCCAAGCATCGCTCGGCGTCGATGTGCTGGCAGCGGTTCAAGCGGTGATTCGAGATTCACTGGAGTTCGCTTTGAACCATCGCGAAGCCACTTTTCCCACGATGCGCAAGTACGCGCAGGAATTTGATGACCGCGTACTCATGCAGCACGTGGAACTGTATGTGAATGACTGGACTGTAGAACTGGGTACAGTTGGAGCTGAGTCGCTCCGAGAGTTATCGCGGCGCGCCCAGTCGATCGGCTTGATCTCCCCAGAAATTCCCGCATTGCGAGTTCTAAGCTGACGGACTGAGCCTATATCCGCTTACGTTGCGGGATTTGCGGCAGACCGCGAGGGTTTCAAGTGTCTGGTTAGGCTCTGGGGCGGAATTATTCGTTTTTTGGGTTCCCTCACACGCGAATACGAGCATCGCGCGAACTCCACGGCATTGAATGCTGTCAAAATGCTTGGCGTCGTTGGCGAACCTCTTCGGTTAAGTGAACTTTTCTCAAAATTACGGCCGCGCATAGCCTGTTCGGCGGTTTCGCTAATTTTGCGGTTCGAATTATAACGACGGTTCTTGATGTAACACCCGGGTGATGCATTACAATGAGAGTAATACGACGACTGTAGAGATTACACTGAAGGTGAAGCAGCGACGGTTAAGTTGCTTGCCACGCTAGTGATGACTAGTGCTGGTTTGGCTGAGATGTGCTGGTTTGGCTGAGATGTGCAGAGTGGCTGATCGAAGGTCTCGATGGCGGCTCATTTGCAGCTTGCTCATTTGCAGCTTGAAGGGTAGTCACAAAGGTCGTACAGTTCGACGTCGACGGCCACGGGTGGATGCTTTGGAGTTAGTAGGAGGTTTGAGAGCAATGGCTGATTCTGATAGTGCAGTGATGGAGCCGGAAATATACACCAGTCGCAAACCGGCACCGACGAAACCTAAGCAGCAACCAAGGTACCATGTCATTTTGTGGGACGATCCGGATCACACGTTTGACTACGTCATCATGATGACTCAGCAGTTGTTCGGTGCCACGCTTGAGCGCGCTATGCAACTTGCCAAAGAAGTTGACACTTCGGGACGCGTGGTTTGTTTGACGACAACCAAAGAGCACGCGGAGTTAAAACGCGACCAGATTCATGCGTTCGGCAAGGACCCACTACTAGCTCGATGTTCAGGCAGCATGACGGCGAGTATCGAGCCGGAATGTTAAGTCGCTGCGAGTGAGAACCTAGCCCAGCCGTTCGTTGGGCTAGTGCGGTCAGAGGATCGACATCTTAATTCTCTCGATGCTTAGAATCGCGTGGCTGGAAAACTGCAAACGCGACTTGCAGTTGGACGTTGCCGTTGTGCTAAGAGCATCTACGCGTTCATTCTGACTTGAAGTCCCGCTCGGCTCGCAACTAGGGCAATTCCGCGAGGCTTGCCAGACGTTTCCACAAAAGTGGTTCAGCTTTGACCGCTTGTTGCCCTGCCCGGCCCTATTTGTTTAGGGCGAATCGTTTAGGCCCGCTAATTTTCGGCCGAGTACCTTGCCTTTTTGGTTGCGTTAAACTGTAGCGTGTTTAAAGGTGAGGCAAGCTACTACTTGGCGGAGACAAACGACGATGCGAACGCTGTTAACATTGCTGATATGCCTTGGCATTTGCCAAACGACGAGTGCGCAAACTCAAACTAGTAAAACGGATTCACCCAAAAAGATCATCTTGGTGGCGGGGGAAACTGCGAAGGTCGATGCAATGGGACATCACGATTACATTGCAGGCTGCAAATGTCTAGCGGATTTTTTGGCGCAGACGCCCAACGTGTCCACGACAATCGTCTTGGATGGTTGGCCAGCCGACGAATCGATATTCAATGATGCGGCCGCAGTGGTGTTTTACACCGACGGAGGCGGCAAGCAAGCCTTCTTAGCGAACTCGCAACGCATTGAAAAGGTGCAGCAACTTGCCAAAGCGGGCGTCGGTCTCGTGATGATTCATCAAGCGGTTGATTTTCCAGCGGAGCATGCCGAGCGAGCGCTGAGTTGGCTGGGTGGAATCTATGTGACTGAGCAGTCAGGTCGCGGTCATTGGCCCAGCCGCCATGTCGACTTCCCGAGCCATGCCATCACGCGCGGGGTCGAGCCGTGGGAGGTCAACGACGGATGGCTGAACGAGTTGAAGTTTGTCAAAGGTATGCAGGGGGTAACACCGCTGGTGTGGTCAGGCAAGAAATACCAAGGCAGTCGCGCCGGCCTCGATGCTGACATCGTGGGCTTCGCGTACGAACGACCCGAAGGAGGCCGATCCTTTGGGTTCACAGGTTTAGATGCTCACTCGGCGTGGTCACTTGTGGGCATGCGGAAGTTAGTCACCAATGGTGTCCTCTGGTCAGCTCATGTTGATATTCCAAGCGGAGGAGCAGCTTGTGAAATGGATACTGCGCAGCTTGATAGCCTCCTCACTCCGCGACAACCGAAACCGAAGAAGTAGGCTGGGACGGGCCCTTTAACGAAGCTTGCGAACTTCGTACGGGTCACTTGGTGCTAGCCAGTAATTGGACATAGGCGGATTTCGATTCCTGACAGTTGCGCGCCGCAAGGCTGACTGACGTAATGAAAACGTTGGGACGAATGAGTCTTTCGGCAAGAGGCTGATATTTCAAATCAGCTGAATAAAAACCTCGTGCTTTGTCCAGATTGAATTTTAGGGTGGCACGCCCTGAGGCTCTGCGAAGGGCGTGGCTAATGTCGCTCAAATCACGCCCCTCGCAAAGCCTCAGAGCGTGCCACTCGTACACGAAGAATCCCAAAATCAAGTTTGTAACGCTGCATCAGGGGGTCGTGCCCTCTTTTAATCTAGCGATGAGTGCATTCTCATAAGTCGTACATCGACCCAATTTCCCCATAAGAGCGCGCTCACTATTGATTTGCAACTAAGGAACCGGTACCTTTAGGGGGAACGACTTATTCCATGGACCGTCCATGGATAATGTTCCAAAAGTCACGTTATCCCCGGTCCATCCATGGATAATTCATAGTTCGTCCAAACTGACAACCTTACTTCGAAGGAAGCAACTCCCCGGCTCTCCACTTTCAACTGTAGGGAGAGGCGAGTTGCGGCGCAGGCCAGCACTCCGGTGCTGGCCTGGCGCTCCGGGGTAAACACTCTCAACTAAAGAATCTAGACAAGTGTCAGACATCGACGATTTCTCATCTACTCGTACGCCAAACACTCTGCGGCTGACTATTGCTGCAGTTGTAATCCTTGGGATTGGAATTGCGGCAATCGGCGTGTACTCCTTCTTTGTCGGGCCGATTCATTCCGACCCTTCAAAACTTGGAACGCAAGGCGATTTTTTCGGTGGGCACATTGCAGCATCTGTCGGGGCGCTGACTCTCGCGATAGTTATCTATACTTCCTACCGCCAATCCGTGCAACAAGAACGATTCTTTGCCAGGCAATATTTCATTCAGGGTGCGGAATTGATCGCGAGCGCAATCCGAGAAAATGATCAGGTTTCTGGTTTAAGGCTAATTGAATACTATTCTAGGCTCGCATTGAGCCAGAATGATGGGGAATTATTGCTGATCTTGAATGCCATTATTGTTGGGGATACACGAAAACTCCTGGAAAGCGATGACCGAAACACATTGAACAACTACCCGTTCTCCGTTGACGCGATACATGCAATCGGAGCGTTACTAAAGAAGCAGGCTCTTAAACGCAAACGCATTGCAACGTAGTGGATCAAACACGACAATGGCGGAACGCAGGGACGAACAAACGATTGCAACCAAGCCCTCGATCAGGCGTTTTGACTCGGTCTGAGTCTCCTGCTCGGGCTGGCTGAATCGAGTCGTTATGTTTCAGAGGCGGCGATTGATCTGATGCGGAACGTCGTTGCCAGTATTGCTGTTCTTATCTCGCTTTGCACATTCGCGATTGGGATTCGCTTCAACACAACCCGGGACCGCCCCAACTGGCGTGAGAGTGTCATAGCCTATTCAGCGCCGACCGTACCTTTGGAGTTCGATCTAGAGATTACCTATCCATTAAAACGCTATCCGGGTGAAACCGAAACGGATGATGGTCCAACCCAATACTTGCTGCATCATCGACTCGCATGGGATGAATGTGTCTACCATTTCTACCGCGATTGGCCGTGGGTGGATTCGCCAGCATGGTCAGCCGACGAAACAACTGACAAATGGGGCCCGTGGGTCATTGGCGCTCCCGATCATATCAATGATGCGCGTCGCGATGGATGGTATGCTGCCGCCAATTCAATTGCGAAAACTGCTTCAATCAACAACGCCAGAAAAACTCAGAGAGGAATTGCCTCAACCTCAATTCTCGGTCAATATTACAATTGCGATCATCGCACTTGCATTCACGGTCGCTGCATTTCTCATCGTCCGAAATGCAAAGAAACATAACCAACGATTGCACCCAAGCGGCGATCAGGTGCGCTGACAATTCCATGATTCATCCCGCCGCTGGGTGAATCGAGTCGTTCCACCACCAGTAGAGAGACTGCGGGGAACACGACATCAACCTTGCTGATGAGCTCTGTGAGACATCAGGAGCGACGGTTGATGTGATACTGAATTGCGGGTTCGAATGCGAGAACGACGATTCGCTGGAGGCAGTTTTGGCGCTTGAAAAGCGTTGAAGAGATCGCTTGCTCGTCAAACGCTTC
>JANPLP010000933.1:0-3149 GCA_031426595.1 Planctomycetia bacterium
CACGGACCCCTTTGGAATCAAACTGCAATCTTTGTTATCGAGGACGACGCTCAGAATGGGCCCGACCACGTTGACGCTCACCGAACCATCAGTCTTGTCATCAGCCCCTACACTAAACGAAAATTTGTGGACAGCACGCAGTACAGTACCGTTAGTATGATTCGAACCATGGAACTCATCCTGGGCTTGCAACCGCTATCGCAGTACGACGCAGCCGCCAGGCCAATGTACGACAGCTTTACGAACACGCCTGATTTAACCCCTTACAAGCGAGTTGAGCCACAGATCGATTTGAACATGAAGAATGAACCCACAGCCTATGGCGCTGACCGATCGTTGAAAATGGATTTCACTGAATACGATCGAATCGATGACTTCGAATTAAACGAAATCCTATGGCGATCTGTGATGGGAGTCGACGCTCCGCTGCCCCCAGCGGTCCGCCGCGCCATCGCCTTTAGAACCCTCAAGCCTTAGAGAAATCGTTGCACGTTCTGCACAAGTAATTCCGACTCCCTGACGTTGCTGGTTTTTGGTAACCACCAGCGTCAGTTCTTGTTTTGGTTTGGCGGGAAGGTTACCCGAAATCAATCGGGCTTGCCTACCCCCAATCTCTCTACAAAGCCTCAATCCTTACCACCGCATTCCCGAACAACGACCCACCGCCCAAATCCGTCAACTCCTGACTCGTCAAATCATTCAGACTCTTCTTATCCGGTGCTAACTTCGGCCACCATTGCCCCACTGCCACTACGACACCAACTCGCGCGTCACTTGTCACAATCACCTTCCGAACAATCGAACCAAACTGACTTGTAATCCGGATTCGTTCGCCATCCACTACCCCAGCCGTCCGCGCATCACCCGGGTGCACCAACACGGTCGGCTCACCACCTGCCGCTTTCAACAACTCTGCAATATTCCCCATACTTGTGTTCAGCACAAACGCTCCGGGCGGCGATATCAAACGCAACGGAAACTCAGCCGTCGGTCGCTCCCGAAACTCAATTTGCACAGGTGCAGGCGAGAACCGAATCTTGCGATCTTCGAAGTTGCTTCCATCTGCATAAGGCCTGAACTCCGTCGGCAACGACAACCGAATACTCCGCTCAGCCTTCAGTCGCTCAAATGTAATCCCAGCCAGATAAGGATTCGAACTCTTCAATAACTCAGCCGCCAGTTGCTCACTGCTCCAGCTAAACACTTCATCCGTCAAACCCATCCGCACAGCCAGTTGCTGGAACACCCAACTGTTCGGCTTCGAGTCACCTCGAGGCCGCACAATCGGCTCAGCCCACTGCAAATAATAATGTCCATAAGCCGTGTAGATATCGGGATGCTCAACGAACGTCGTCGCTGGCAACAAGATGTCGGCGTAGTCCGCCGTGTCCGTCTGAAAATGCTCGAGCACCACTGTAAACAGATCCTCACGAGCCAACCCGCGTCGCACCGCATTCGAATCGGGCGCCACCGCTGCTGGATTCGAATTGAAGACGAACAGCGTCGAGATCGGCGAATGCGTATCAGCCAACGCGCGGCCGAACTGATTCTGATTTACTACGCGTCGATCAGGCTTCAACAAGTGCTTTCCAGCCACCCGATAATCATTCAACCCAAACGCGCCGCTGGACGACAATGCTCCGCCACCACCGCGATGCCGCCAAGCCCCCGTTAACGCCGGCAACAAAGTGATCGCACGGATCGCATTGCCACCACCTTCATTGCGGCTCATCCCATAACCGACTTTGATAAATGTCGACTTCTCACGACCGATTGCATCCGCCAACTCTCGAATCTTATCCGCCGCAATCCCGCAATACTCCGCCGCGCGATCCACCGGCCAACCTGCACAAGCCGCTTTATACTCGCTCAAGTCATTCGCATGCGCCGCCAAGTACTCTCTATCTTCGCGGCCCGCTCGCAAGATCTCGCCGCCGATCGCCAAAGCTAATGCAGCATCGGTACCCACCACCACTTGCCAATTCTCATCCGCGAAGCGACTGGTCTCGTTGCAATACGGATCGATATGCACAATCCTCGCGCCGCTTTTCCGAGCCTCCTTCAAGATCGGCACCAAGTGACTGTTCGAACGCAGCACATTGATGCCCCACAGAATGATCAGCTTCGAGTGCGCCACGTCCTCCGGTGCAACCGAAAGTTTTCGCGGGCCATAGTTCGCTTCCCATCCGGCACTTGCTGTCGTCGAACAGATCGTCCAGTCCAACTCGCTCGCACCCAGAGCTCTAAAAAATGCTTGCGGATAATCGCGCTCGATAATCCCCATCGTCCCCGCATAGCAATACGGCAACAAACTCTGCTCGCCGCGCGCAGCGATATTCTGCTTCACCCGCGCCGCGATCTCATCCAGCGCTTCTTCCCACGGGATCGCTTCAAAACGTCCTTCACCCTTCTTACCCACCCGGCGCTGCGGCACTAGCAACCGATCCGCATGTTCCTGACGCTGCGGATACTTAGCCATCTTCACGCAAGCAAATCCGCGCGTAACCGGATGATCCGCCCCCGACAGCTTCACCATTCGCTTGCCGTCAAAAGTAATCTCCAGCGCACAAGCATCCGGACAATCCAGCGGACAAACCGATGGCAACACTCTTAGTTCTTTAGCAGTAATCATTTACGGCAGTCATCTTCGTGTAATTATTCCCAACCGGCCTCGCACGTCGAAGCAGACCGCAGCATTTCAATGCGTAACTCAAAAGTAGCTTGCACCCCACGCCTGCAGTCTGCCCTGTATCGAAGTCAGGCATTATCTTGGCTTTCCGCCACCCAGACTCATTCAAATCACAATTTCGCCCACAAACTGACTTATCAAAACGCGAAATTCTCCAAATCTCTGAAGGCTTCACCCGCGTAGCTGGTTCTTGAAGCAGCCCCATAAACGAAAGGGCCAAGGATGTTCAATTCTAAGGATGGTTGGTTTTAGCAACAGTTCAATTTTCTCAAAAGTCAATTTCTACCGGAGTACAGTAGGAAAATCTGCCTATCACGTTCAGTTGGTGCCACCCACAAAAGTGCGGATTCAGTTGGTGCCACCCACCGGATTCAGTTGGTGCCACCCACGAAATAGTCGACGCCGCTGGTTTCTTCTCGCTATATTGGTGGCAAAACAGGAGTGCTAATCAATGACGCGA
>JANPLP010000934.1:0-17511 GCA_031426595.1 Planctomycetia bacterium
TGGCTATCGCTGTCGCTGCTTATCAATTGAAATTTGAGTAATCCGGTACCGCTTGACGCTAGATCGCTTAGATTGATATCCAAAACTGATCCATCCCAGCGAACTCGTCCTGGGATGAACTCGGCTTCAGTACCCGCAAGGGTGAATAACGCTGTTCCGTTCGTACCGCGATCAAGCAGCGTACTCGCCGGTCGGTTGGGATCCACAAGGTAGACGGCCAATAGATCTTCAAGGGGACCAGAGCGATCGGTGGTATCGAATTGGCTATCGATTTGAACGCGATAATTTCGAGTCCCGCTCGATTGGCCGAAAGTGATCGTCACACTCGTTTCTTGCGCAAAAACTCCCGCGCTTTCCGATAGAGTGCGTGTACCACGCCTGGCATTTAGCTGATTGATAACCGTCAGGGCATCTAGCGGAGCGACGCGCTGGTCACCGGTCACGTCCCAATAAGGTTTGCTGGGGTCACGCACATCAGCAAGCAATCTTGAAGCACTCGAGTTGAGGTAATTGATCACCAGCAGAGCATCGAGAGGCGAAATATTTCCATCGTTGTTCACATCCATGGAGTCCACAGGATTCCGCCAGTCAACGTTAAGCAATCGGCGGTCTTCCAAGGGTTCAACCACGAGGCGTCTCAAACGAGAGCTTTTTTCTGAATTCTGCTTACTAGCTGCGTTTGAGCTTTTCGATACAACACCGGTGCGAATTTTTTTTGTGAACATAGCTATGATGTGCTGCCTGTTGATCGGACGTCTTCCAATGGCCTCTTATAGGGCTACAAGTACCGCCGTACGCGCCCGAAAATTCGATGGCGATTCAGTCGAGCGTTCGGAGCATTTTAGTCGCCTTAACGCGAGAAACACCATTTTTCTTGGACTTTAAGTGGCTGGAGTACGCGGGAGGGTACTAGCTAAATCACCAGAGGCGAGTTTTATGTGACAGAGGCCGTACGACAGCAATGATAAAAAGTCGCTTACTCATACTGCCGAATCGTCACGCTACCGGCTCGATTAAACTCATTTATTGGCGCGCAGTGAACTCGTCACCCAGCTAATGGGCGATTTGGTTGAGGGTTTTTACAAGTTCCCTGGGAAAACAGTAGACAGGGCTGGTTGCGTATCGCTGAGGCAATCAGTCCACAGCCTGGACGCGGCCCGTGATGCTGATCGATAATCAATTAAGTATTTCTTAAGGTGAGCTCGAGGCAAACGTTATGAACAAGGCATTCGTTCGCGAACCGGACCCAGATGGCAGAGCCTTTTGTCCGCAATGCGGCACACTGGGGATCACAGTCGGAAAGTTCACGCTTGATCATCATGTGGTTGCCGAATCGCGAGTGAAGCTGGGCGAGGGTGCATGGTTTTGCGGTTTTGCTAGATGCGACGTGGCCTACTTCGACTTGTTTGAGCGAGTGGTTAGCGTGAGTGAATTGCGGCGCCCCATCTATCCTAAAGACTCAACAGCTCCAATATGCTCTTGCTTCGGGTTCACATTAGAAGACATTGACTTAGCCATACAAACGCGATCCCCAAAGTCGATTCGTGAGCTGCTGACAAAGTCAAAATCGAAAGCTGCAGACTGCGGAAACTTGGCTCCAGACGGGCAATGCTGTATGCAAGAAGTGCAGCGTCTGTACATCCGAGGCGTGGGAACTTGAAGCTGAGCCAGCGCGACCGTTCGATTTCTACAGGCATCCATGAGCGGCCCTGTACAAAAGTCAATAAGTTGTTTCACTTAAGCGCCGCATCACCTTTCGCAAGGCGGGCTCGAAGAGCGACTTAAGGCTCAGTCATAAGCGTATGTTGACCGCGTTTATGTTTGCGTACACGAGATAGATCAGCTGCGGCAAACGCCCGCTGGTGTTCGCTCCATTTTGAGGACTATCATATGATTCACAGCAGACGCAGAGCAAGGCTTCCGAACGGCAGTCGGATTCGCCCTAATTGGTATGTCTTTATCGTCAAACCAGCTTGTACAGCGCCGACTGAGTTCGTTTGGGGATTCTCGGTTAGCAACGCGAACGATCCTAAATACCAGGAACATAAATAGCTGGTAAACATGGATACCAGGCCCAAGCCAGCGTTCCGCGAATGGTTGACTATAATTGCGAATTGCACGCCTTTGGAGAGTGACGAATGACAGTCCGTAAATACCTTTCCGTTCAAAGCATGACACGGCTTTTGACAATGGCCGGATACTTTGTATTCGCAAATTCGGTGTCTGCGCAAACGCCTCGTTGGGCTGACTGCGAGGCGGCGGATCTGTTACCCGAGACAATTGTCGCTTGTGCCGAAGTATCGAATTTAGGGGGCGCCTTAGAAACGGTCTTGAGTCATCCGCTTCGCGCAAAGTTGGAAGCTATGCCAGCGTATGCTGCCATCATGAAGTCGGATCAGCAAAAACAGTTGCAGGTTGGGATCAACGCGTTTGAAGCGAACATGAAGATGCCATGGCAAAAAGCGATTGCTATCGTATGCGATCGTGGGGCTACAGTTGCAATCGATGCCACAGACAACGCGATAGCTGTATTATTGCATTCAACTGACGAGGAGGCGTTGGAACGGTTTCGCAATTTCGTGTTGGTTGCGAGGATGCTCCAGGGTGGAATCTCGCAACAAAGTTCTTATCGCGGCCTAAAGGCTGATCGGCTCAATGACAACTTGAGGATGGTCCGCGTGCACGATTGGTTACTGCTGACTAATAAATCGGAGCTGGGCAGATTTATTATCGACCAGTACTTGGACCAGAAAAGCAAAACCTTGGCTCAGAACGAAAAGTACGCGTCTGCGGTTAAGAGCTTAAAGTCTAATGAGACAAAGCGGTTGGTATCCGCTTATGTGGACATTGAAAAAATTCGAAGTACCGGCATCGCAAAGAACGTGTACAACGAGCGTGTGGACAATTTTTTCGTCGAGCTATTGGTGGGTGGTGTGTTGGCTAACCTTCAGCACACAGGCCATGCTGTAGGCACACTCGACATCGCAAGAAGTGGTTTGACGATGCAAGTCTCCACACCACACCAGAGGGACTGGGAATCGCCGCGGGAATATTTCTTTGGGTCTCCGACGCTGGCCCCTGCACCCACGATGCTGAGGGTCAGCGATCGACTTTTCGCCCTCTCCGCACACCGGGACATATCGCAACTGTGGGTTCGCTGCGGAGACTTACTTACCGATAAAGCTAATGACCAATTGGCGGTCGCTGACACCCAATTGACGACATTTTTTGCCGGACGTGATTTTGGCGAAGACATTTTGGGCTCATTGGAAAGTGACATCCAGATTGTGGGCAAGGCTCCCGATTTCACGGACCTATTGCCGCAACCAACCATCAAGCTCCCTACATTTGCAATAGAGTTCCAGATGAAGAATCCCGAGGAAACCCAGCCCGAACTGAGGCGGGTTTTTCAGGCTTTTGTTGGTTTTTTGACGATCACAGGGGCGATGAATGGCCAACCTCAGCTCGATCTAGGTATGGAAAGAGAAGGCACAGCTCAACTAGTAACAGCGACCTTTGTGCCAAAGCAGGATCAACGCGAAAGCCGCGACGCGCCGATCCAGTTCAATTTCTCCCCGACATTAGCGTTCGCAGGCAAACGAGTAGTGTTATCGAGTTCCACTCAGTTGGCCCGTGAATTAATTGGGCTTGATAATGCGTCAAAAGCCGAAAATGAGAACGCTTCAAATGCGAACACTGTCGCCTCAGTGGATGTGGCAACTTTGCAAAAAATACTTCAATCTAATAAGTCTCAATTGGTGGCTAACAATATGCTCGAAAAGGGACATAGTAAGGCAGCCGCCGAGGGGGAGATCAGCTTCCTTATCGATTTGGTTGGATTCCTTCGTCAAGCGGGTGTGAGCCTAAGTGTGAACGATTCGGTATTAACTTTGGCAACCCATATCGATGTCAATTTACCCGAGGATTCGGAGCATGAGTGATGTGCAACCGATTGATCCGACTTGGGCTTGGCAACCTTTCGAGCCAAAGGGTGATCAGCACTGGGATAGGTCTTTGGTTGCTCACCTGTATCGTCGCGCAGGCTTCGGCGCCGACTTGGCGACAATAGAGTTGGCTTTAGAACGATCGCCCGCCGAGTTAGTTGACGAGCTGATTTCACAGGGTAGCGAGCCGGCAGATTTTCGCGCTACCGCGGATGCACTGGCGGAAGCAACCTTGGCAGGTGGCGATTCAAAGAAACTTTCCGCTGCTTGGGTTTATCGATTGCTGCACACGCCAAGTCAGTTGCTTGAGAAGGCGACTCTATTGTGGCATGGGCATTTTGCGACGGGAGCGGAGAAAGTAAACCACGCTCGCATGATGTGGAACCAAAATCAACTGTTGCGAGAGCACGCTCTGGGGCGTTTCAGTGATTTGGCTCATAAGATTTCTCAAGACCCCGCCATGCTTAACTATCTCGACGCGGCGATCAATCGAAAGGCACACCCAAACGAAAATTTCGCCCGCGAGTTAATGGAGTTGTTTTGTTTGGGGGAAGGAAATTACACCGAAACGGATGTGCGGGAGTTGGCTCGGTGCTTTACTGGCTGGGAAATCAAAAGTGAGAAGTTCCGCAAGAATCGCTACCAGCATGATACCGGTTCTAAGACAGTATTTGATCAAAGCGGCAACTTTGATGGCGAAGATGGTGTACGAATTGTCCTCGAGCAACCGTCGACCGAACGTTTTTTGGCTAGGAAGCTATATCGTTTTTTTATAAGTGATGAACCTGAACCGACGGAAGTGCTGCTGCAGCCTCTGGCTCTTGCGTTTCGTACCTTCAACCTCCAAGTGGCACCTGCATTAAGAATGATTCTCGGAAGCAATTTGTTCTTTTCGAAACACGCGATGGCTCGAAAGATCAAATCGCCAGTTGAGTTAGTGGTTGGTATGCTGCGATCGCTGAAGGCCACTACCAACGCTCAGTTGGTCGCCCAAGGGTTATTGGGTATCGGCCAAGGCCTGTTCTTTCCACCGAATGTCAAAGGCTGGGATGGTGGCCGAGCTTGGATCAATTCGTCCACCTTGTTAGGGCGAACAAATTTGATCGCTGATATCTTGGCAAACGATTCGACGAGTTTTGACGGCAAGTCGCTGTCGCAATACCTGGAAGGCCATAAAGTACACCACACGGATGATGCTATTGAGCATTTTGAACATTGTCTATTCGCAGTTCGCTTAGACGCGGCAACGAAAGCAAAACTCCGTGCATCTGCTGCCGTTCAGTCGCAGGATAGGGAGCGCGGTATGCGATCTCTGCTGCATGCCATGATGTCGCTTCCCGTTTGCCAACTTGGATGAAACTGTAAGGACTCTCTCTCTATGCTGATTCAACCCAACGCGAGCCGTCGCAAATTTCTTCAGACCTCAACCATGGGCGCTGCAGCGATCGGGATCGGAGCCGCCCTGCCCAAGTGTTTTGCTCAAGCCGCTACGGCCAGAGGTGCCGCGGAACGAATTTTAGTTGTAGTCCAAATGTCCGGCGGTAATGACGGCCTCAATACAGTCATTCCATATAGTAATGATGACTACAGGGCAGCTCGGCCGAAGTTAGCGGTGCCAAAAAATGATGTTTTGAAGTGTGATGACGATTCGGGTTTTCACCCTTCGATGTCCAGCGTATACGATCTGTTTCAGAAGAACAAATTCGCAGTCATCCGGAGTGTGGGTTATGATCAGCCCAACCGGTCGCATTTTGAATCTATGGACATCTGGCATACATGCCGTCGCAAAGACGAACCGCGCCCCGATGGCTGGCTAGGCCGTTTCTTGGATACGCAACCGAAGGCAACCGGTGGTGACGTCCCAGCCTTGCACCTGGGACACGAGCAGCAACCGTTTGCACTGACCTCCACTCAAGTTCGCGTGCCGACGGTGAGGGAGCTTGCTGAGTTTCAATTGCGTGGCAATGACCGACAATCACTCCGTATGCTGCTCGAGGAGAATAAGGCCACTGAGGATTATTCGGGGAGCAACGAGTTGCTAGATTTTCTTCAGTCAAGTACTTCGTCGGCGATTTCTGCCAGCAAGAGAGTGACCGAAGCCGCGCAGAGCTATCGGAGTGAGGTAAAGTATCCCGAGACAGAACTTGGGAAGAAGCTGCGTGTGGTTGCCCAGTTGATTGACGCCGGTTTGACGACACGAGTCTACTATGTCCAGCACGATGGCTTCGACACCCACGCCCAGCAGGCACAGACCCACACTATTTTACTTCGACAATGGAGCGATGCGGTCGGTGCTCTGGTCCGCGACTTAGCGGACCACAATCATGAACAACGCGTTTGCGTGATGACCTTCAGTGAGTTTGGTCGCCGCGTTTCCGAGAATGCCAGCGAAGGGACAGATCATGGCGCAGCCGGTCCGATGTTTCTCTGCGGTGGCGGAATTAAATCTGGCATCATTGGCAAGCTTCCAAACCTGACCGATTTGCAAGACGGCGATTTGAAGCACGAGCATGACTTCCGTGAAGTCTACGCTTCTGTCTTGAAGGATTGGCTTGGCACGGATCCGACTGCGATTCTTGGGGAAAGTTACAGTCCGCTGCCACTCTTTGCATGACGATCCATGTAACAACGCTAGATCGGTTCGGCCAATAGCCACCGGAGCACCTGCGCACCATACCGCACGTGTGGCTGGACCAGGGCTCTTTTGTTACCGCCTACGTTATTCAACATGGGGTAACTTAACCGATGTGTTGCTGGGCAGTCGTCCGAGCGGCCAATTCGTGACATGTTTGAACCATGCCACTGACGCTCATACCAAGTTCCGCGAGCAGTTCTTCGCGTTCGCCGTGTTCGATGAAACGATCGGGGATGCCCAGGCGACGGAGGTTGCGAGTGTCCCAGCCACGATCAACGGCTAACTCGGTGACGGCGCTGCCGAAGCCGCCCATCAGTGCCGCTTCTTCAGCTGTGATTACAAAACGGCACTCAGTGAATACTCTGGCGAGCAGTTCTTCGTCGAGCGGTTTGACGAAACGTGGATTGATGACGGCGATATCAAGTCCTTCTTGCGATAACTGTTCCGCAGCTTTTAATGCGGTCTCGAGCATGGGGCCGAGAGCCAAGATAGCGCCATCAGTCCCCCAGCGGACAATCTGACCTTTGCCGTATTCAATCGGTTGTTCGGATAGACCGAGGTTGGGTGCGGAAGTCTTTGGGTAGCGAATTGCAGTCGGGCCGTTGTGAGCGACTGCGAAGTCGAGCATGGCTTGAAGTTCAGGTCCGTCTGCGGGTGCCATGAACGTAATATTCGGGAAGACTCGCATGTAACCGATATCAAACACACCGTGATGTGTGGGGCCATCGGGACCGGCCAGACCGCCACGGTCCATCATTAAAATCACGGGCAAGTTCTGCAGAGCAACTTCCTGGAAAATTTGATCGTAACTGCGTTGCATGAAGGTGCTGTAGATGCACACGATCGGGCGCAAGCCAACTTTGGCGTGTCCAGCGGCGAAAGCAACGGCGTGCGATTCGCAGATGCCGACATCAAAGAAGCGATCTGGAAACTCATCGCGAACCGGTTCCAGTTTGTTGCCTTGGCACATCGCGGCGGTCATCACCGTCACGCGTTGGTCGCGGCGCATGACATTGCCAATGGCATCGCGCGCAAAGTTCGTATAAGCCGGTGAACCGCTCCCGCCGAGCATCTTGGGCTGGCCGTCTTCATCTTGGAACGCGGGTGGTGTGTGGAAGAATACGGGATCTTTAGCGGCCGGTTGATAGCCGTGCCCTTTCTCGGTGACCACATGCAAAAGGATCGGCCCTTTTTGATCCTTGATCATCTGGAAGTACTTGCGGAGCAGTCCGAGATCATGACCATCGATGGGTCCGATGTAACGAATGCCGAGTTCTTCAAACAGCATGCCACCATGTAGGCCAGCTTTGACACCCTCTTTGATCTGCGCCAACATGCGTTCGGCTGGGTCACCGAAGACTGGTAAGCAGTTGAGCATGCGAGTCACTTCGCTTTTCAATCCGCTATAGAACGGATTGGTGCGCAGTCTATCGAGATAGCGAGCCACCGAGCCGACGCGCGGGCAGATGCTCATCTTGTTATCGTTCAAGACGATGATCAAGTCTTTGGCTAACTCACCCGCATTGTTCATCGCTTCGAAAACGATGCCCGAAGGAAACGCTCCGTCACCGATTACTGCAACGCTCTTACGATGCGACTGGCCCATCAAGTCATCGCCGCTCTTCAGTCCCAGCGCTGTCGATACGCTACAACCAGCGTGGCCGGTCATGAACAGATCGTATTCGCTCTCCTCCGGATTCGGATAACCCATCATGCCACCGCGGGTGCGGATGTTGGCAAAGTCTTTGTAACGACCAGTGATCAGTTTGTGGGGATAGATTTGATGCCCAGTGTCCCAGATCAGTCGATCTTGGCGAAAGTCAAACACACTGTGCATGGCCAAGCAGAGTTCGACGACGCCGAGGTTCGAAGCAAAGTGAGCGGTGCGAATGCTGAGCAATCCACAGAGTACTTCGCGGATCTCATCGCCAACTTGCTTCAAGTCGCTGAGGCTCATGCTGTGCAGCTCATGAGCGGATTCGATTTTTTCAAGCAATTTGGTCATAGCAACTAATGGCTCCTCTCAACGACAAACTTCGCGACGTCGATCAAGTTGTTGGCGGCGACCCCAAGTGGTGCGATGGCAGTGCAGGCTTCGGCGACTAACTGGTCAGCCCAACGTCGCGACTCCTCCAATCCCATCAGTGATGGATAAGTCAGCTTACCCAAAACGCTATCTTTACGTGTATTCTTGCCCATTTGCTCGCTTGTGCTTTCCACGTCTAAGCAGTCATCGACCACTTGGAACGCCAAACCAATCGAACGACCGTAGCGTTCTAGCATTTCAAGATGATTCGCCGATGCGCCAGAAGCTACCGCCCCGAGACCCAAACTGGCTTGAATTATCGCCCCAGTTTTTCGCAAGTGAATGCTCTGCAGGTGCTCAACGGACTGATTCGCGGCAGTTTGGTCGCCAAATCGACCTTCTGCCGCCAGATCGTCCGCTTGGCCACCCACCAAATGGCTCCGGCCCGACGCGCGCGACAGAATTTGGCAACAACGTAGTGCCCTGTCTGCAGGCAATTCGTGCGACAGAATCTCGAACGCCAGAGCTTGAAGAGCGTCTCCAGCCAAAATAGCGGTGGCTTCGTCGAACTTGCGATGGCAAGTTGGCAATCCGCGTCGCAAGTCGTCGTTATCCATGGCTGGCAAGTCGTCATGGATCAGCGAATAAGCGTGAATCAGTTCCACCGCACAAGCGGCGGGCAACGCCGAGCGCGCGTGACCTCCGACTGCTTCTGCGGCCAGCAGGGTCAGCAGCGGACGCAGGCGTTTGCCGGGTGCCATGACGCTGTAGCGCATTGCGTCTGCAAGCCTCGCAGGGCAACCGTCGGTCAGCCGCAGGTAGTTCTCGAGTGCCCGCTCAACGAGCTCCCGGAGAGGGTTCAATCGGTCTTTTAAGCTGATTTCTGATGGGGCTAATGACATTGATTTCTCAGAACAGAGATCCCTCGTCGTCCGATTGACTTGTTTTTTTTCCGGTTCCGCGCGGGACTGTCCGCCTTTGCCCGCGGTTCTCCTGCTTGTCTTCCAGGCTTAGCTCGTCGTCGTCCATTTCGCGAACAATTGGGTTTCCATTGGCGTCGATCCCGCTAAGAATCTCAATCTTTCGCTCCGCGTGTTCGAGTCGCCCGTGACAAGCTCGCAACAAAACGATCGCTTGAGCATAATCGCCCAGCGCCTGCTCCAGCGGCCCGCCACCTAGCTCCAGGCGGCGAACAATGACCTCAAGCTCTTCTAATGAACTCTCAAAATCGACTGAATCGGGTGTTTCAGTCTCTTTTTTCTTCCCCATAGTCCAACCTCGGCAAAATCGTCAACCAACAATCTTGCCCCATATAATAGCGTGAAAGCAACCCTACCAGAAGCCTTGCCTTGCGTTGGTGTGGCAATCTCGCAGGCAGAAGTCCTTTCCCGGTATTACCGCCTTAGCCAGTTCCTCAGCCGCCGATGGACCCTTTCCCGCGAACCGAGCGTCATGTCGCCTGCTCACTGAATGGTTTGGTTTCCTGGAAAGTGAGACGAGCCTCAAGCCGTATTATTGGAGTAACCGACAAAACTCGCCCGTTGATCACCATCTTGTCGCCACCTGTGTACCCAAACTTTGACGATGGGTCTGAATCGAAGTATGAGATTTATAGCAGTCGCTGTACTAGCGTCTCGAATGTAGGCAAAGCGAAGATGTCGGAGCTCAAAGCATGCGGGCAAAGATCATCGGGGCAGCGCGGCCTAGAATTGGCCAGCAACAAAATGTGGGTGTAAAATGGCGAATCCGGCCAAGTTGGAGATCAACTCCTGGATCGAAACTGTAAAAAAGCAAATTGATCGGGCGGCTGAAAGTGACCGCGCGAACAACCGTGGCAAGCGCGGCCGCGGCCCTGCTACACCGGAACCCGACGAAGCTCAAGCGGCGCTGATCGCTCTTGAAGACCTACACAAATTGCTGGCAGCACGCTCGGAAGAGCTCGATTTACACGAGCTGGAGTTTCTCGAGCGCAGCCAGCGACTTGAATCCGCCGCCACGCAATTGGAAGAACAAGTTCGCCAGGTCTCGCTTTCCAAGCAGGTTGCTAGCAATCCTTCCGACAACGCCACACCCTCTTGCTGGAACGAAGGCAAAGAATCCGCAAGTTTTCCCGCAGCCGATCCTGTGACGACCAGCAGTCCGGCGTTGCCCGTTGAAATCGTTGACAGCCTCGCCGAGCGACTGGCCGAGCGGTTATCTGGGTTGCTGGACGCAAAGCTGCAACAGTTGACCTTCCATGCCGCCCGTGCTGAAACCAGCGAGGCTGCCGAAGAAGAGTTGGCCGCTGAAACGCGATTGTCGGAAATGCAGTTGGAGCTGGACATTGCCTCGACAACTTTGCGCGATTACGAGCGGCTAGTACAGACCACGCACGATGAATCGCAGGCAAGGATTGCAGAGCTCCGCGACGAGCTAACGGCGGTTTACGAAACGAATGCTGCGCTGCAAGCGGAGCTGCTGACCGCGAAGGAGAATTTGTGGAGCTTGGATGAGCACCCAGTGGTTGCAAATGCGGACACGGATTCCGCCATGATTGCAGATCTGCAGGCCGAAATTGAATCGCTGCAAGTAACGTTGGCCGCGGTCCGCAGCAGCCAATGGGAAACAAGTCCTTGCACCAAGGACGCAGCAACCGGTGATTCGTCCGCTGAGTTGCATCGCATGAAGGCGGAGCTTGCCGATTTGCGAGAGCAGAACGCGGACCTCGCAACTCAGTTGGCTCGAATACAGATGGCTGGTATTCACAATGCGCCGCATCTGAACTTGGGGAAGCTCAGCCAAGAGAGCATGACGTGGGAGCAGCGCAAGCGTTTGATACTGCAACAGCTCGAAAATGAAACTGCTGCCGCGAATCCTGAAGAGTACCAAAACCATCGCAACGAAGTCGAAGAGATTCTTCGCTCGACTCAAGCTGAGATTGAACGCCGCGATGCGGAGATCGCTGAACTGCAATCGATCGTGCAGCAGCAATCGAACACTCGCGAAGGTGTCGCGATCGGTGCCGCTGCTATCGCTCAGATGCTCGACTCGGATGAGTTGGTAAAACTCGAACGAGAGAAGTTGGCTACTATCCAGCAACAGTGGGAAGCGAAGTTGCGTGAAGCTGAGATCGAGCTGTCGTTGGAACGCGCGAAACTTAGCCGCGAACGCGCTGAGTTAGAAGAGCGTCTTCGCAATCCTGCGGACGCGATTAAGCCCGTTTCCACGGAGCCCACCACAACTCCTGATGGTAAACCTGTTCGCCGTTGGCTTGAACATCTCGGCTTGCGCGACAAGTAGGTCGTTCAGTGGTTAATTGCTCAAGGTCCTGTTCGTGTGGTGAGCCGATGGCGCTAGCCGCGGGCCTGAACCTGCTCTGTGTGCTCGCCCCGGCCCGAGGCTAGCGCCATCGGTTCACGACGCGCATCGCGATTACTTCTGGTCAGCCGGATAGTCTGGGAAGGTGGGCAACACAACTTCTTGTTTGGATGGATTTTCGAACAGCGAATCTGGCACATCGTCGTTCAGTAACCAGCGAATGCGGTTGGTCAGTTCAACGTTTTTTGGTGTGTTCCCATTACCGGTCGTCACGAGATCGACGCGTATAGGCAGCGAATAGGTCTTTTTCTCCGTTCCTTCGGTGCATTTGAACTCCTGCCACGTTATTGCTACCTTAGTTTGCAACGTGTGTGGTAGCTTGGCAAAATCTTTGGGATGCCAGTTCGGATAAAAATCGCGTTCTATCGTCAATGGCAGGTGCGAGTGCTTGGCGAAGACAAGTGCCATTCCAATTGTTTTCTCGGTCGGATGCGGCAGTCCCCAGTAACTATAAAACCCAGTTCGGACTTCGCGCGCTGCCACACATACCGTTTTCTCAACTAAAACGCGGTCCAAATATTGTTCATCCATTCGGCCTGTGTCCGAGCCGAGACACCAGTTAAACGGGTCGGAGGCACGGTACTGCATTGGGATCATCGGAACGATCTTCCACTGTTCCTCGCGCTCGCGGTGAAGATTGAGTCCAGGTCGTTGGTAGGCCCAAACGACGATGTTACTGAACGGGTCAGTACGTCGGTCGATCGGCGGTTCTTTACTCAGGGGATCCTCGGTGTGACTGTCTTCGGTGTACTTAGTCAAAGTGATCTTTTTGGCGCTGTGGTGCGCTGTGAATTCACCGATCTTGGTGATGCTGACCTTTAGCTGATCAATCTTGATGAAGTTATTGCGTGTCCGTTCCTGTTGAGCTGCCCACTTCGCGGGTAGGTTAGCTCGCCGTTGAACGAGCTCCATGGCGTACTGCTCTGCCAGCTCAATCGCTTTCTCGTCGATCGTCTCACGAAGCTGAGACCACCCGTTGCTTGCGATCATTAGGGTGAGCAGGCAACCGAACAAAACAGTTCGAATCATGGCGTCATTCCCAATCTGTAGTGGTGAGCCGACGGTGCCACCCGCGAGCCCGAACCTGCTCTGTGTGCGCGCCCCGGCCCGAGGCTAGCGCCATCGGTTCACGACGTGCATCGCGATTACTTCTGGTCAACCGGATAGTCGGGAAACGTGGGCAACACGACTTCTTGTTTGGATGGATCTTCGAACAGCGAATCTGGCACATCGTCGTTCAGCAACCAGCGAATGCGGTTGGTGAGTTCAACGTGTTGCGGTGTCAAACCGCTGGATGTCTGCACAAGATCGATCTTTATGGGGAGTAAAATCGTTGATTCGACATTTTTAAATGCCTGATATGTAACGGTGAGCTTCTCTTGTGTACGGTGTGAAAGCGATTCGATGTCTTCCGGATTCCAACCTTTGTCAAAGAATTCCCATTCCAGTTGCACAGGAAGATGGGAAGCTTTGTCGAACAAAATCCTTGTTCCATGAGAAGGTCCACGTTTGGTCGGGAACCCCCAGTACGTTAGCAATCCCTTCTTAACTTCTTCTGCTGCGAAGCAGACTCGCGACTCGCCAAAGAAGAAGTCTAATCGCGACTCGTCAAACCCTTTGTACAAAGCTGTAGTATATCCACCCAAGACCCAGCAAAAAGGATCCGTACGCGGGCGGATGGTTTTAGGAACGGTGGGTACAATCTGCCACTTCGCCGATCGCTCTTTAAAAAGTATTAAGCTTGGCTGGCGAAATATCCAATAATCGACGTTGCCAAACGGTACTGTTTTCCAATCAATTGGCGGTTCGTTCGAAAGCGGGTCGTCAACTCGACTAGTTTCGGTGACATGGTGAAGCGAGATCTTGAGATTGCGATGATGCGCGGTGAATTCTTTGATCTTGCCGATACCAACTTTGAATTCATCGATACGCGTCAGGTGGTTCTCATCCCGCTCCTGCAAGGCCGCCCATTTGGCAGGGAGATTGGCTCGCATCTGCACTAGGTCAAATGCGTACTTGTCAGCCTGTTCCAGCATTCTGTTTTGTATGTCGGACTGGATTTGGGCAATGCAAACACTCATCGTACATATCGCGAAGAGGAAAAATACACAAATAGTCCGATATGTGCTACGCACAATAGCTCCAGGGCTGTAAGTTGAAAGAATAAGGACTGCAAACCTCAGTCGCTTTGTCAATCATTCCATGTTCCTGCATCGTCGTACCATCCGAAAACTCGCTTGCCTGTGTCCTTTTCCCGCCAGCGAACGTTGCGTAATGGAATGAAAGTGTTATTGAGCTTGATTCGCCATCGCTTGAGGCTTAACAAGTACGTGTTTGTGTTGCATCGTCCCAAACGCAAACGCAGGGTCAGCTTGCTTGGCAGATCCCAGTACCTGTGGTTTTCGGAACGAACTTCGGCTATGAGTTTAGCCGATGTAGAAAGGTAATGTTCAGGTGTGTCGTAAATTTGAAGTATCCTGAGTACAAGTAGTTCGATGCAAACCACACAACATGGCAAAGTCTTTGTCCCCTACTGTTTGACCTCTCACCTACACTTTTAACCCTGGGTGATTTTTTGTGACTGCGATTTTGGGGATCTCGGCGTTCTATCATGATGCTGCCGCGGCTTTGGTCGTGGATGGGAGGATCGTCGCGGCCGCGCAGGAGGAACGGTTTAGTCGCAAGAAACACGATCATCGCTTTCCAACCCAGGCGATCGAATTCTGTTTGCGGCAAGCTGGAATGCGGGCCACGGACTTAGACTATGTCGGTTTCTATGACAAGCCGCTGACGAAGTTCGAACGCTTGATCGAAACGTATCTCGCGTTCGCCCCGGCGGGCTATCGATCGTTTCGGCAAGCGATGCCTTTGTGGTTGAAGCAGAAACTGCATGTGCCGCGCGAGATACGAAGCGGTTTGCCAGAGTACAAACGACGCATCGTGTTTCTCGATCATCATCAGTCGCATGCCGCGAGCGCGTTTTTTCCGTCGCCCTTCGAGGAAGCGGCCATCCTGACGCTTGACGGAGTGGGCGAGTGGTCGACGACCTGCGTTGGCCGCGGGCAGGGCCATCAGATCAATTTGATGCAAGAGATTCGTTTTCCGCATTCGCTGGGGTTGCTGTATTCGGCGTTCACTTACTACACCGGCTTTCGAGTCAACAGTGGCGAGTACAAGCTGATGGGTTTGGCTCCGTACGGCGAACCCAATTACAAAGCTCTCATTCTCAACCATCTGCTCGATTTAAAACCCGATGGTTCGGTGCGGATGGATATGAGCTACTTCAATTATTGCCAAGGCCTGACGATGACGGGGCCTAAGTTCCATCGTTTGTTCGGTGGTCCACCGCGACCGCCCGAGTCGCAGGTCACGCAGCGCGAGATGGACTTGGCGGCGTCAGTGCAAGCGGTCACCGAGGAAGCCATGTTGCGAATGGCTCAGCACGCACATCGATTGACCGGTTCGAAGAACCTGGTTTTAGCGGGTGGGGTCGCGCTGAACTGTGTCGGTAACGGCCGCATCCTGCGCGAAGGGCCATTTGAAAACATTTGGATTCAGCCCGCGGCCGGCGATGCAGGCGGTGCGCTCGGTACGGCCTTATTCATCTGGCACCAATTGCTCGATCGGCCGCGAAACATCCAGTTGCCCGATAGCCAGCAAGGTTCTTTTCTTGGCCCCGACTTCTCTGATGCAGACATTTGTTCCGTGCTTGAGCAGCAGCAAGCGGTTTACTCGCAGTTCGAAGATGACGATCAGCTATGTGATGCGGTCGCGAAGTTGATTGCCGATGAAAAAGTAGTCGGTTGGTTTCAGGGACGCATGGAGTTCGGTCCGCGAGCGTTGGGGGCTCGCAGTATTCTGGCCGACGCGCGCAGTCCGCGGATGCAGTCGGTCGTGAATTTAAAGATCAAGTTTCGTGAATCGTTTCGCCCGTTTGCGCCGATCGTTTTGCAAGAGCATGTCGATCAGTACTTTGAAATGAGGCCCAACGAGGACAGTCCCTACATGTTGCAAGTCGCTCCGGTGCGGCAAGAACGGCGTTTGAAGAGCGATACCATGAACCCGCTGTTTGGCATCGAGAAACTTAACGAGCCACGTTCTGATATTCCAGCGGTAACGCATGTCGACTATTCAGCGCGGATTCAAACAATCGATCGCGTTCGCAACCCGCTGGTTCATAGGCTGCTCAGTCGTTTCTATGAACTGACCGGTTGTGCGGTGATGATCAACACCAGCTTTAATGTGCGCAGCGAGCCGATTGTATGTACGCCGCTGGACGCGTATCGTTGTTTTATGATGACGGATATGGATGCGCTCGTCATGGGTAAGCAGTTGTTGCTCAAGTCCGATCAGCGTCTACCGGCAGATCCGGAGGCGCGCAAACAATACTTGAAGCAATTTGAGCTCGATTGAGGAAAGCGAATAGCGATGAGCCTAATTGAAATCAATTGGTCACCCACTTCACGGCAGCTACGGCAGTTCGGCGTGCTGTGTATGGTTCTGTTGCCGCTGTTGGGATGGCTGTGGTCGGTGTCGGCGTTCGCGCTAGGGTTGCTTGTCGGCGTGGGAGCCCTGGTAGCTGGGGTAGCATTCATGCGGCCGAGATTGGTAAGTCCTCTCTTTGTCGGTTTGATCGTTGCTACAGCACCGATCGGGATGTTGATTGGGGAGTTGTCGATGTTGCTGATCTATTTTGGGATCTTTCTGCCCATCGGACTCGCGTTTCGAGTGCTGCGACGCGACGCCTTGCAGCTTAAAATGGATCGTGAAGCGGAGACTTATTGGCAGTCGAAGACTCAGCCGAAGGAGGCTGCCAGTTACTATCGACGTTACTAAAGTGCAATTTGAAATAACCACAAGTTAGGAGATGCGGGCGAGGACGCTCGCGGTCACTCACTTTGAAGCGGTATGGCGCGAGCCGTCCGGTGTTTCACTTTAAATTTCATTGAAGAACCGGATGACTTGCGCCAATACCGCTACAGGAACGAAGAAAGTGAGCGACATTGGGTGGGGACCTTGCGGGTTGGTGAGGCGGGGTGTGCTTCAAAGCCGATTACAAAACTTGAACGAGCAGAACTTAATCATGTCGATTCCAGAAGACAAAAATGAATTCGAGCGAGCGGGGGAAGAACGTCCGCCGACGCTCGTTCAAGAATTTATGCAGTTTATTGTCGAGAACAAAAAGTGGTGGATGATTCCGATTTTGCTTTCTTTCGCTTTGATCGGATTGCTGGCGGTGTTAAGTTCAACTGGGGCAGCGCCGTTTATTTACACCCTGTTCTGATCCGATCATTATTTCTGGAACCGTTTCCTGAGCAGCTTATGGCGGAGAGTGATTCAGCGAGCGTTCGATCGCATAAAACGAAACTGGAGCAGCTGCAAACTTTGGTCGGCGGTTGGCTGCGTTTAGTGTTCGGGGCGTTCGCGTGCGTGGGTATTGCGTGGTGGGTTAGTAAGTGGTTTGCTGAGCCACCTCGAAAGGTGACTTCAGCGGATTGGTTCTTGCTGGCGGCGTTGCTGGCGGCTGTGTTGTTGGTTTCGGTGCAAAG
>JANPLP010000935.1:0-4814 GCA_031426595.1 Planctomycetia bacterium
TGAATCTGCCCGCACCCGGCATGCGGACTACTGGTTCGCACAAAGTCGAGATGCGATCGAGGCGGGCGATGAAGCACGCGGTTATCAGTTGCTCTGGCGGGCGCTGCGCGAGAATTCAAAACACGCCGAAGCAAAACGGACACTCGGTCGCTTGGCGACTTCCGCGTCAATCCGACCCGTCGTGCGGCGATCGACGGCCAAGCATCCGACTTTTAACTGGCCAGGGAATAGCTACACGCGAGTCGAGTCGCCTCACTTTTATCTAACGTCGCGGGCTTCGACGGCCGAGACCATCGAACTTGGACAGAAACTAGAAGAATTCTATTCGCTGTGGACACAGTACTTCTATCCTCTCTGGGCGCCACCCGGATTGCTCAAAGCGCGACTCAACGGCAGCTCGTCTCCGTTTGAAACTCAGCGTCAAATCAAAGTTGTGCTGCTGCGGGACCGGCAAGATTATATTGAAACGCTTGGCGCCCGCGAACAGAACATCGGAGTCTCTGTAGGCTACTACGATCCAAGTTCACAAACTTCCTATTTCTTCCCTGATAAGAATCTTACTGCCACTTTTTACCACGAACTCACCCATCAACTGCTATCCGAATCGACTCGACTGAACACCGCCGAGCAGATAGGTGCGAACGGGGATGTCTGGTTGCTTGAGGGGATCGCGCTGTATATGGAATCGTTGGCACGAGGCGAGAGTTACTGGACTCTGGGTGGTTGGGAGGCACCACGTTTGCAAACGGCGCGGTACCGCGCTGTCCGCGATGGCTATTTTGCTTCCTGGCCCGAATTTAGTCAAAGCACACTCGATCAATGGAAGGCCGACGGTGACATCCCGCAGCTTTACGCTCAGGCGGCCGGTGTTACGCACGTGATGCTGGATAGTTTCCACGCTCCGGATCAGCGCGATAGCCGCAAGCAGATTTTATTTCAGGCTCTCGTCTCGCTCTATCAGGGTGCTCCGAATTCGAACGGGATACTCGAAGCACTTGGCGGGGAGAAGATTCAAGAGCGGTACGAACGCGAATTGACAGTAACGAACGCGCAGATTGCCGCGCTTCGAAATGATCGTCCTTTGACCGAGTTAGTGTTGACGGGAAGCGAACTGAGTGCCGAAGCTTGGCAAAGGGTTCTACAAATAAAGTCGCTCGAGTGGCTCGACGTGTCGTTCAGCAATGCGACCTCGAAAGACTTGCGTTCGATCGACGGCCTACGTCAATTGGAGCGATTAAGTGTCGAGGGAACAGCGGTCAATGGCGAGTTATTCGAGGCGTTGCGCGGACTGCCAAAACTCTCGGACTTGGATCTAACCGGGTGTCCAGTAAATGATGCCGACATTGAGAAACTCGCCAAACTTTCACATCTCACAACGCTTTGGCTCGGCAAAACACAGATCACCGACTCATCGCTGCCGACCTTTGCAAGCATGCCGAAATTGCGACACGTTGAAGTTGCAGAGACCAAAATTGCACCGGAAGTCTGGTCCGATTTCGTCAAGCGTCACCCCAGATTCCAGAGACAGGAGTAAGTGCCTTCTGGATCGCGGTGAATGTGCAGTCATCTAACTTGCCGTCAGTCAACTGTGCCGTCAATTAACTGTGCCGTCAATTAACTGAATATCTGAGTCACTGGACTGCCAGAGCTGATCGGCAGTGGACGCGATTGCGTGTCAGTGACTTCCGTCGCTGGGTCAATACCGAGCGCCCAATACAGCGTGGCGGCGATATCTTCGGGGCGAACTGGATCTGCCGCCGGATAAGCCCCTTGCGCATCGCTTTTGCCATACACGGCTCCGCCTTCAATACCGCCTCCAGCCATCAACACGGTGTAACACTCGGGCCAGTGATTGCGGCCCTTGCCATCTCGGTCGCCAATTTTTGGACCACGTCCGAACTCGCCCATCCAGATGACTAACGTTTCCTCAAGCAGTCCGCGGCTTCGCAAATCTGCAATCAATGTTGGTACCGTTTGATCGGTGGTAGGCAGCAAGCGATTTTTTAGGTCGGTAAAATTGTCCTGATGAGTGTCCCAGCCTTCACTGCCCTTACCACCAATGCCGCTTGAATAATAAACCGTGACGAACCGCGTTCCCGCTTCGATCAATCGTCGCGCAAGCAGACAAGACTGGCCATATGTGGTGCGGCCATAGGCATCTCTCAACCATTGAGGCTCGCGCGCGATATAGAGCGCTTGCTTCAGCCCTGGTGCGGACAGAATCGCTAACGCTTGATTCTGAAACTCGCTGAGTCCCTGCGCGATTGTCGACGACTCTTTCAACGCGAGCTGTGCATCCACCACGTCTAACAATTGGCGGCGGCGTTCAAGCCGCGCGAGATCGACGGTTGCGGGCAACTCAAGTTCCGGTAGCGCGAAGGAACCCGCATTCGGATCCGACCCGAAGTAAAACGGATCGAAGCTCTTTCCCAAAAAACTTGCGTGCTGCCCAGGAGTGACGGAGCCATCGCGAACCACATGGGGAAAGGCTACGAACGGGGGCATCCCAGGCTGTATCGGCCCGAGCATTTTAGAAACCACGGACCCGTACGCCGGATACAGCTCGAGCGAATCTCGCAGACGTTGATCATCTGTGGGGGGCGCTTTACCCGTTAAACAATAGTAGCCCGCCGAGTTGTGATTCTTCATCTTGTGATGCACCGAGCGGACTTGAGCCCACATGTCTAGCGACTGGGCCCAGCGCGGCAGATGTTCACAAACTTGCAAACCAGGTACTGCTGACGGAATGGGATTGAACTCGCCACGCACGCCGGACGGAGCGGCCGGCTTCATATCAAACGTATCAATGTGGCTTGGCCCGCCATGCTGATGCAAAAAGATCACATTCTTCGCTCGCACTTTAAGCTTACTGCCGCGGCGCTTAGATTCCGTTGCCGCAGTGGTTTGGCCGAGCAAGCTAGGCAGGGTTAATCCAGCAAACCCCAGGGATCCGATCCGCAGCAGCGAGCGCCGGTTGCCCCACGCCGCTTGATAATTTTGGCAACTGTTTTTCGACATCTCACGTTACTCAGCATTTGCAGTTTGCGAAGGATCTCGTTTACTTTGAATCCATTGCTTCAGCATCGCCACTGCCGCTTCATCGACGACCGAAGTCGAAAGCTGTGGCATCTGACCCGGCCCGCGTGTGCTGACACGATGCAACAAGACAGACCGATCCGGTGAGCCGGATGCAACTATTTTAGCATCCGGTTTTCCGAAAGTGTGATGGGTTGGCGCAACATCTAGGATCCTCATCCGCTCCAGCGGCACATAAATCGATAAGTCCATCTGCGCATTGCCTCCCCCCGCTTCTACATGACAGTATGCGCAATTGGAATGCAAGAACGCCCGCGCACGTAGCTCCAAATCTTGGTTTTTGTCATACGGATCGCTCAGCTTCGGGTAGCGATCCGGACTAGCAGCTAACCATTCAGTTGAGCGAGGTTTCAGCTGGCCCTTAGAGACAGTCAGCGCATCCAATCGCGCTTTGGTCTCGTCGGAAGATTTACCCAGTGACTTCATTTCTTCGCTAAGTATTTCTTTCACCTTCGGCAACCAATCGTTCTGAAGTAAACCCAAGAGCTCCAGTGCAGCAAGCTGATTCATGGTGACGCCATGACCGTAGTCGTGCGGTTTGTTCATCTGTTCTGTTGAAATCCCCAGCACAAAGTTCGCTGCCCGAGTGTGGCAAGCCATGCATTCGGTGCGGCTTGGGTAATGCCAACTTTGCTGCCGCTTCAGCCCCGAGCTCGTCAGATCCGTGTTTTGAATCTCAAAAGTTCGATCATGACCGGCGGCATCCACAAGCAATGCGTCGGACTGATCGTCCAGCCACTCGTAGGAATAACCGACCCATTCGCCTTGCTGTTTCGTCATCAGTCGCGTTTCGATCCATCGTTGCGAGTTTGGATCGCCGACGATGGTTTCGAGCGCAAAAGATTTGACGAGCACTGTATTCTCGGGAAATTGCCACGACCAGCGATCGGTGACTTGCATCCGAGTGTCCTTGGGTAGGCCGATAAATCGATGCTTGATCGCACCATCAGACCAAAAAGGAGCGTTCACACTGTAAGGGATCAATCCAGCGGCAACTTTGTGACCTGCTACAGCCTTGAACAAACCCGTTTCACTGAGCCGCTTCGGAAACTTGTTCGGTGCAGTTATTTGTTCATTGCGTTTCAAATGGTAGAGACCGCCGAGTGAGTCACCTCGATGATCCACAACGAGTAACTCGCCATCGGGATCAAGCGTGATAGCGGAAATTTGGAACGCAGTATCCGCAATCTCCGTTCGCCACTCAATCGTTTTTCCGTCATGCTTAACAGCCCATATTTTTCCGGTCGAATAATCGCCGTAGATATATGCGCCTCGCAGTTCCGGCAATTGCGAACCATGGTAAACCACGCCTCCTGTCAGTGAACGTGACTCGCTGTGCGGATGCTCAACCGTTGGCTTCACATGCGGAGTCGGACCCAACTGGCGATGCACATAAAACGGATGGCTGCCTTCAAAAACACTCCAACCGTAATTCGCGCCGCGTTCAATCAGATAAACCTGCTCGTAACTGTCCTGCCCGTTATTACCAACCCAGATGTGACCCGTCTTGGGATCACAGGTCATTCGCCATGGGTTTCGAAGTCCGTAAGCCCATGTCTCAGGTCTCGCCACAGGTCGCGGTTTATCAGTGGGCAGCGAAGTTGAAGCGTCTGTCGGAATTTCGGAACTGCCAGATGCAAACGGGTTATCGCTCGGTATCGAATAGGCTTGCTCGCCAGTAGGATGATCGACATCGATGCGGAGTACTTTTGCAAGCA
>JANPLP010000936.1:0-4812 GCA_031426595.1 Planctomycetia bacterium
ATTCCAGTTTGTGTTCATCCATCAGCAAACGCATCAGTTCTGCAATTGCGCAAGCTGGATGAGTGTCATTTAGTTGGAAGCAATTCTTTTTGCCAAAATCGGTGAAGTCCTCACCGTGTTCCTTCACCCAAGCGGCGATGACGTCCTGCAGGCTGGAGGAGACCAAGAAGTACTGTTGCTTTAGCCGCAGTTCCTTCCCATTCTCGCTCGAATCATTTGGATAGAGCACCATGGTGATTTGTTCCGCGGTATTCTTTTCAGCGACCGATTCTGGGTAGCTCCCGGAATTAAAGTCGCCGAGGTCGAAGGCATCCGTCGCGGAAGCTTTCCATAGGCGTAACGTGTTGACGGTGTCGTTCTGAAAGCCTGGAATGGGCATATCGAATGGAACCGCCAAGACGTCGAGCGTATCCGCCCAGCTTGCTCGCATCTTCCCATCGCTGCCGTATGTTTGCTCAACTCGTCCGTAAAAACGAACTCGTTTAGTATCTTCGTGGCGTTCAATTTCCCAAGGGTTGCCGTCGCGCAGCCAATGGTCTGGATCTTCAACTTGACGACCGTTTTCGATGTGCTGATGGAACATGCCATATTCATAACGGATGCCATAACCGACAACCGGTAATTTCAGATTGGCGCAGCTATCCAAGAAGCAAGCGGCCAGTCGACCGAGGCCACCGTTGCCAAGTCCAGCATCGAGTTCCTGTTCCGCGATCTCTTCCAGTTCGACGCCATATTGATGCAGTGCTGTGCGAGTCGATTCGTCGAGGTCAAGATTCTGAACGGCGTTTCCGAGCGAGCGACCGATGAGAAACTCGAGCGACATGTAGTAGACCTTGCGAGCGTCGCTGCCCGCTGAACGCTGCTTGGTATGCTGCCATTCGCGCACTAATCGATCGCGAACGGAAATAGCCAGCGCTCGATAGAGATAACGACAATCAAGATTGTTCTGATCATGCGCTAACGTGATAGTCAGGTGCCGTTGCAGCTCGGAGGATAAATCCGCGAGCAATGAAGCTTCAGTTGTTGGAGCTTTCTTAACGCGAGCCTTCAATGCTTCCTTGTTCATTGCGCAATCTCTACTTTTAGGCTGTAACCATTTTCTAAGGCATTTTTCGCTGCCGCCAATTGACTGCAATTCCGCTAAGTTTACGGAATAAGTCTATTAACAAATAGGGCAGCTTTACCACCTGTCAAGTGAAAGCCAGCATTCGGTGCGTGCTGGTGCGAAACGGATTGCGACAAGATCTTTACCTCGACGCAGTTTCGGGTTGCTAAGGGCCATTACCATCCCGGCAATCGCCTACTGCGTCTGACCGCTTCACTTTAACTTCGCTTTGAAACGATTGTAGAGATTGCAACGACTGCTCTGCGCAGGGCGTTACCAGAGTTCAGAACGCGCGCGGGTTTTAAGGTCGCAAAGAGAGTACCCGCAGTGTGTCTCCAACTTTGACTTGCAATGTAAGAGCTTCCACTTCACTGATCGTCGCCCCTTCATCAGTAAGCTGAACTGGGCCGATCATGGATCGAAAGCCGTCGCAGATTGATGCAAGAATTTGTGGCTCGCCATCTTGGCGGTGGACAATGTTAGCGACGCGCGTCGTTACCGTTCGCTTGACTGCGTTGATCTCATCGCGACGGCAACGGACGACAGGCCCTCCATCGAAGATATCGATCAAGTTATCAATTACAAATCCTTCGGCTTGCAGCATCGTCAAGGCGGGTACCGTTTGCGGATGAACTTGGCCAAGAATTTCACGACCTGATTCAGGTAACAGGCTCGTGTAGATCGGATACTTCGGCATCAGATCTTCGATGAAGCGTTTATTGATCGTCGAGAGACTATCCGCTTGCGGGAAATCCATCTTGAAGAAGTGTCGACCGATGGCTTCCCAAAATGGGCACTCACCATTGTCAGATAAAACGCCTCGCATCTCGGCGATAACGAACTCAGAAAAGCGTTTAGGATGCGCCGCCATGAAAGCGAAACGAGCTAAGCTGAGCAAGCGGCCGCGTCCCTGCTGGCGATACTCGGGGAGCAAAAATAGGCTGCCGATCTCTGTCGGACCATCGTGAATTTTCTCCAGGTGGAGAGATTCGACGACTTGAGTTGTTCCGAGCAATTCGCAGTGATTGGTTTCCACAACGCGGCGGTAACTGTAGAACGGTTCATAGCCGCCCGTTTTGCTAAAAATGCACGATAGCCCAACTAATTTGCCGTGAGACACATCTTCCATCACCATTACATAGGGCTCGCCAGTCGCCTTTTCAGTGCGGCGTGTGAACGCAAAATTTGACAACTCAACGCGCTCAGCTAATTGATCTTTGTTGATCTGAAGGGTGGTCAAGCCATAGGTCGCTTGTTCAATCAATTGCCATAACTGGTCCAAATCTGTCAATCGAACCGCACGTACAATGACCAAAGCAGTCTCTCCTCAGCAAGTTTGTCACACGTGATTCTCAGCTACCGAATGGCTTACACAAGACTATAGCGTTTTGCGTTGCTGTTTGGATGAGGCAGGAAATAAGCTCGAGCCACTGCTGTCCGACTTTGGCCCTGTTCGCCCCGCCCTGTTCGCCCCGCCCTTCAGCCCTGGTTAACGGTGTGGTAACTTGCGACCTGTTGAAGGTACCGGAAGTTGGCTGAAATTGACCGAACGCAATGCGAATTGGAGAGACGGCTATGGCAGTAAAGAAAATTCTGTTTTTGGTGGGGGATTTCGTTGAGGATTATGAGGTTTTGGTTCCTTTTCAAATCCTGTTGATGGTCGGTCATGAGTGCCACGCGGTTTGTCCAGGAAAAAAGAGTGGCGAGTCGATTGCCACTGCCATCCACGACTTTGAGGGTCATCAGACATACAGTGAAAAACCGGGACATCGTTTTCAATTGAATGCCGATTTCGAGCAAATCAACGCGGCGGATTACGATGCGTTGGTCGTGCCGGGCGGACGTGCGCCTGAGTACTTGCGACTGAATGTGCTGTTACTCGATATTGTCCGGCATTTCGCTACAGCGAACAAACCGATCGCCGCGATTTGTCATGGTCCTCAGATTTTGGTTGCCGCGGGTGTGCTGGCAGGTCGTGCCTGCAGTTGCTACCCGGCTTGCAGTCCCGAAGTAACGCTCAGCGGCGGGACTTATGTTGCTCCGTCCGCTGATTTTGATTCAGCGCACACGGATGGCAACTTGGTTACCGCACCCGCCTGGCCGGCTCATCCCGCTTGGATGCGTCAGTTCTTGCAACTGCTTGGCTCGAAAATAGAAGCTTAGAGTTTTCAACTGGCGACGTTTCGAGGAACTCCCCGAAAGTGGAGCTAACGCGGCTAAACTGTAACAATCGTGCGGTTACTGACAAATGCTCCACAGTCATGGGAAAGAGAACGTGTAGCGCCGACCGAGTCTGGTCGCGCGGTTGCTCGTCGCAAACTTTATCCAATCCTCAGGTTGCTTAGCGTAAGCGGCGGTTGCGGAGAGATTTTATCTGAAGTTTGTAGAATTCGCTTCAAGATTTTCGCGCAGTCGATAACTTGATGTCTCTCGGAGCGGAAGTCGCGAGTGCCCATGTTTGGGTGCATTCGCAAGTTCGCGGAATGGAAACAACAAGTTGCGATTGGGAGCAGGCTTTGACTAATCGGATTGAAAACGAAGTGGAAGTTACAACACAGAGTATCGAGTCAGTGGTCAGCGAAATGGCGGCTGATGCGGCGCGAGCGACGGAAATCACTGCTTCAGTTGAGACGCAAGAGCGCGAAGTCGAAGTGTCCGCTCACTTCATCGGTCGCTGGTCTGAACTGATCAGCACCACGAACTGGGAGAAGGGAAAGATCATTTCACTGTGGCGCGAAACGCTTCGCGAGGCCAGCGCGCCCAACTCGGCGTACAGCGATGAAGCGTGGTGTCGCTGTGTCGGCGGTGTAACGCCGCAACATGTCGGTCGACTGCGCCGCGTCTACGATCGCTTTAACAAATCACATACAACGTTCCCAGGTTTGTACTGGAGCCATTTTTTGGCGGCCCTTGATTGGGATGATGCCGAGATGTGGCTGGAAGGTGCAACGCAGAGCACGTGGAGCGTTTCGGAGATGCGGCGCACGCGTTGGGAAGCGATGGGTGGGGATCCGACCAACGAGCCCTGCGAAACGGACATTGTCTCAAGCACCGATGACGAGGACTTCACGCCGCTCGCCGACGCTTCTACTTCGGTTCAGGATGGACCGCGCGCAGTGGCCGAAGGTCCGCGCCCGGATGGTCCAGACTTTGGTGATGAAGATGGCGATGCTCCCTCACCGGATAGTATTGACGATTCAGGGGATGCCACAGCGTGGGAAGAGACTGAGCCGGTTTCGTCACCGTTCGCAGCGCTGCCGAGTTTACCCGTTGATCTGGCTGAGGCGCTCGAGCAATTCAAACTGGCCATCATCCGGCATCGTTCTAGCGGTTGGAGTGAAGTAAGCCAAGCAGATGTTTCCAAAGCGCTCGACGCACTGAAAGTTTTCGTGAGCATATAAGGATTCGAATGGCGAGCAGGCAAGACCGCAGTTCGAGCTCTTTTTCGGACTGCGTCAAATCAGATAGTTTCCCATGAGTTCTCATCTTACTGCCGGTGCTTCACGCCCCATGTCAAAATGGTTCACAGCCGCCATCGCTCTGTTGATTCTCGTTGCTTCCGCGGGCGGTATGGTGGCGAGGTACGGCGGTAGCATCGACGCGATGCTGCAGTGGTGGGCAATTGCCGCGGCGCTCGCCGCGTTTCGAATTCAGTTCAGTCGCGAATGGAATTCGTTTTCATTCTCGCTTTGGGTTCTCGCTTTCGT
>JANPLP010000937.1:0-5509 GCA_031426595.1 Planctomycetia bacterium
GCAGAAAGCTGCACGATTGGCGAAAGGCTTCTAGCTATGCGGACTGTAGTGGCTATTCCGATTTCACGGAACAAACAAGGGCTGCAACTTTCGTCGCAGCCCTTGAGAATCTTCAGCTTTTAGTTGGCGGCTATTTAGCAGTTTTCGCCTTCAGCTCATCCGCAGAAAGTTTCTTGATTTCAGAGTTCTCGAGAACTACCCAAGTACCATCCGCGCCAGGAGTGGATTGATGTGCAATAACGGTTGCCTTATCCCCGATTCCCTCACGAATCCCCTTACCCCAGATAATAGTTAATGAACCATCGTTAATACCTGCGACTGCGGCAGGGTAGCGGCCTTCGTATTCTGCAACATCGCCCTTCTTTTTCAGCGGCGGTCCTGAGCCAGCAGCTTCAACTAGTAAGTCTCTCAGCTGATTTAGTCCGTCTCCTGCCTCAGTCTCCGCCTTTGGGGCCGAGCCCGAATTTGCTCCACATCCCAGGCTAACTAAGAGCAAAAAACTCAAAATTAAGAATCGCATGAACACTCCCATAAGCACATCAACTAAGTTCTTCATTACTCTTGGACAACAGCGACTTCACCGTTAGCGCGACTTCCAGTGGCCTGCCAAGCAGCGAAGTCAACGCTTTCAGACACAAATCGAACTGAGCCATCACCGTAACAAGCATTCACCCCACCCGTGTGCGCGCTTGACGCGGCTATGTGCTGCTGGATGAATGCGGTGGTCCCACAGTTATATCGCTGAGTCGCGAGCGCCTGTACTTTCTTGTTCCAGTTCGGTGGGAGTGTGTGACTATATACAAAATTGATAGGCAGATTTCTGTAGTACTGGTGTCCGGTGTAACGCAACCATGATGACGTTGTTGAATTGCCATTCGGCAGACATTGCGGAATGGCCCGTCCATCTAGTAGGTCGTTTCCTGCAAATGCGGTCGTCGAATTAAACATCGTCGTGTTGTCGTATTGGTTGGTTGCATTAAATACGAGGCCACCGCGTAGCACCTCTGCGAACATCGCCGTATTACTTGTACCATCTGTGATTTCGGCAATTTTGGGCCCTTTCAATTGCTGCCCCGCAGCAGCGTTCGGCTTGGCAAAGATCCCGTCGATCAAAGTTCCGCCCCGAAGGTTCGCTCCGCCAAGGCATACCATATAATTTTGGCGACCTGCTGCGGGATCTGGAGCAAACTGATACACGGCTGAGGAAGGGTCTGAAGGGCACAAATAAGTTGGCACATCATACGCGCGAGCCGCTGCGTTGGCTCCAACTTTGGCAGGGATCCCTGGAGCAATGGCTGCATCTGAGTTCACGTTGTAGTTGTGATCGAACTGATTGGCCTTGTTTGCTTGCTCTAAGTACGCCAACATCAATGCTTGAGGAGTCGCGCCCGAGGAATAGGTCGTCGGAACACCCGAAGCATTGGGTAGAACAATGGAGTGCTCCCGAGGTGGGAAGTACTTCATTGCGCTTTCAAAATTGTGAGCCGCAAGACCCAACTGCTTCAAATTGTTGGAACACTGCATACGCCTCGCAGCTTCTCGAGCCGCTTGGACCGCAGGTAACAACAAGCCAACCAAGATGCCGATGATCGCAATGACCACCAATAACTCAACCAATGTAAAACCGTTCCGTCGCACTCTCATGTGTAAAATCCCCTCGATTAGTATGTAAACAAAAAAGAAAGTAAGGACACTTCAATAGTAGCGGCTAAGAGTCTCTTGAGAAAGCTTTTGTCATTACAAGTTTGTGAATTCGGACAAAGCAGCACTACCCCTATTTCGGGTTGTTTGATGCCAGGCCTGGCCGCAAATCTCATGTTGCGCACAAGAATGTCAAGTCAGTAGCCACTAAATGCCAACGAAGTGCCTGGAGAGGCCATCAATATCCAAGAGCCGATCAAGACGCTCTTGTCACAGCCAATTTCGCAAAGTTGCAATATCCGCTGCAGTTGCTCGCCAGCGGTTTTCAAGCAGCTCAGCGGGGCGGTGGTCCATGTGCTCCATATGCAGGGAGATAGGGCCAAGGAACCCGTCGCGCGACAACTGCTTCCACAAAGACTGAGCGCGACCCTCGCCCAGCGGCACATACGTGGCCTTGCCCTCGACCCACTCAAAGTCTTTGACAAACACCGCACCAATGCGATCACGAATCGCGTGGTACGCCGCCGGCCAACTTTCACTCAACTCATGCGTCGTGTGACACAAGTCAATTGCGATCGCAATCTGCTTCGAGGCAACATGCTGTAATACTTCGAGCAGGTCCCAGAGCGCTGCTCCCACGTATTCAGCGCCAGCATGATTCTGGTAGAGCGCCTTCACATCATGCGCCTCGCACAACTGGCCGAATTCAGCAGCTTCGCGCGCGAACTTTTCCAACTGAGGTAACAGGGGTCGCGAAAAATCGTAGCGGTAATAAGCCATTCGCAGAAAAGGGACTTTCGACTTCGCTAACGTCTTCACATATCTTTCGGCGGCATCATCGGCGCGGTTCACGTCGCTGGTGGCGATGATCACAAGTTGATCATGCTTCGCGAGCGCTTCGCAAAACTTCGGCAACTGCTCGTCCAGATTCTCAGGCTCAATTTGGCCCCCTTTTCGCAACGTCGCCTCCAAACCTTGCACACCGATCGATTTCAGTCGCCGCCCCAGTTCGTCAATCGCCATTCCCTGCAGCGGTTTAGCAAATACAGCAATCGGATGCGCCTCGTTCTCGATTGAACGTTCGCGCGAATAAACTGGCCGATGTGCAAGCGATGCGATACATGTCGCCGCGAATGCCTTATTCAGAAAATCACGTCGATCTGTCATGTTTCCCCTTCGACTGCATCCAACTAGCGATTGAGCGATTCACGAATCAAATCAGGTCGATTCGTGGTGATTCCCATCGCCCCCAGTTTTTGAAAGTACTCAGCGTCGCTCGGTTCGTCCACGGTCCAAACATGAAACTCTTTCAATCCACCCGCTTTGAGCTCCGCCATAAATTCCTCAGTGACCACGGCGCGATTCCCTTGCGTGCCCAGTCCATCCGCGCCGCTCGACTTGAGCGTCTTCTGAACTGCCTCAAGAGTCGGTGTCCACTCACCAGTTGTCTTATCCTGCTTGTAGCCGGTCAACCAATGTACCTTAATGTTGGGCAACGAACGCTTGCAGGCGCTAACTGTGTCGGCATTGAAAGCGATGATTAGCAAGCGCTGTTCATCCGCGCCGTACTTCTCAAGCTCTGCTTTCAGAAAGGGAACAATTTCGGGCCCTGTCTTCAATTCGATAATGAATTTCTTATCTGCCGGAATACTTTTAAGTACTTCGGCAAACGTGGGTAGTGGCTCGCCCGCAAACACATCGGATTTCCATTTGCCATACTCAAGCTCCCTAAGTTGCGCTAGTGTCGAGCTGGCAACCAGGAGACTCTTACCGCCGGTTCGTTTGGTGTCCTTATCATGAATGCAAACGATCTGCTCATCTTTCGTTACGTAGAAGTCTCCTTCAACACCATCCGCTCCCAGTTTCCAGGCAAGATTAAAAGCGGACATGGTGTTTTCAGGCGCGTCATAGGAAGCGCCTCGATGTGCAACTATCATCTGCGCCTCGGCAGTTAGATTGAGCGCCATAAGTATTGCAATTGCCGCAAATTGAGTCCGATAGCTCATGGGTTCATGATTTCGTAAGAAGGAACTGTAACGTTGCTACACAAAAGCGTTGTCGCGCAAGCTGAACCTAAAGTTTAACGCGAGCTTTTTTCTAGTCACAGGCAAACACTTCACCTTTGCGAAGAATTCACACTTGCCGCAAACGCCTAAGGTGGATCGTAACCGCCGCGAGAAAAGGGATGACATCTTAAAATGCGCCAACCGCCGCGGAGGATTCCTCGAATGACACCATACTTGTTGATCGCTTGGATCGTGTACTCACTGCAGGTCGGCTGGTAACGGCAACTCGACCATAACAGTGGTGAGATGCCTCGCTGATAAAATCGGACACAGGCAATCGCGATGCGCTTCGGCGAGCTCCAGAACCAATGCATAACCACTGCTCCAACCAGTCCGAAACGATCGTGCGACTCAACCCCGCTGGGTTGCTTTAAGCGCGCAGTTGTCGATCAACTTTTTTTAGCAAACGATACAGCGACTCTGCAATCGCCCTTGCATCCGCCCGCGCATCACGGCGCGGACGCACGATAACATCCAGCCCAGTCGGCAAGACGCAGCGCTGCCTGCGAAACGCTTCGCGTATGCACCGCTTCCAAAAGTTACGCTGGGGCGAGTTGCCGACTTTTTTAGAAATGCTCAAGCCAATGCGACTGTACTGGCGACCATTCCGAATCACATGCACCACCAAGGTCCGATCCGCTTCGACTCGCCCTTGATCAAAAACAGTTGCAAACTCATCGCGTCCGCTTAGTCGCAGCAACTTCGGGAAACGCTCGCCCGCCAATCGTGAAGAACAAGCCGATGCACCTGAGCGAATATCATCCGGCTTACCAGATAAGTCCGGTTCGGGGCGGCTCGGGGTAGAGTCGCTCGATGTGCTCAATAGCTTGTCGGGATTAATAATAGAGGTTCTCTGGAAGTTTTATATGCAGTTATACGTACAAGTCTCCCGCCGCTCCGCTTGCATCACGCACCCCTTGGCCTTTGACGCGAAGGCGTTTTCCACTGCTGCTCCCCGGAGGAATCTTGAGCGACATGGTTCCACCCGGCGTGGGCAAGTCAACCGTTGCTCCCAAAGCAGCTTCACCCAGCGAGACAGGCAACCTCAGCTCAAGGTTCTGCCCGGCACGTTTGAAATAGGGATGGTTCGCAACGGTAATCGTAATCAATAGATCGCCGCTTGGCCCACCGTTGGCTGACGGTTCGCCTTGACCACGCAAGCGAATCTTTTTGCCGCTCTCGACACCCGCAGGGATTTTAACCTGAAGGCTCTCAGGCTGACCGCCGCGTCGCACATTGATCGTCGCTTGCCCGCCCAACACCGACGTATTGAATGGCACGGTCAGATCAGCACTCAAATCAGCACCCGGCACCGGACCTCGACTGCGCCCACGGGAGGCTCGCCCCTGCGTCGCCCCACCAGTGAACTGCTTGAAGAGATCGCCCAAATCGCCGCCAAACTGAAATCCCTCGGCTCCGCCGCCCCCTTGGAAAATATCATCAAAACCATACCCCCCCGGACCCGCTCCGCCAGCTCGGCCTGCCGCAACCTGCTCGTATTGATCTCCAAATTGATCGTATAGCTTTCGCTTCTCGGGATCGTTCAGCGTGTCGTATGCCTGCTGAATTTCCTTGAACTTTTTCTGAGCCGCTTTGTCGTCGGGGTTCAAGTCCGGATGATACTTATGAGCCAACTTGCGGTGCGCTTTTTGGATCTCGTCCGAGGAAGCCGTTCGGCTGACTTCAAGCGTTTTGTAGTAATCCTGGGCCATTGTTTGCATAGTTTAGTGGTTCGTGGCTGAGCTGATGCGTGCAGTATATCGCGATTCCGGAAATCAGCAGCGTGTCAACTTGACCTGTCC
>JANPLP010000938.1:0-6082 GCA_031426595.1 Planctomycetia bacterium
ACTGGATCGCGAAGCGATTAATCAGCGATTGCAAAAACTACAGTTGGAACAACGCAATCGGCAAGTCACTGAGTCGCTGAATGATGCAATGCGAATAAACTACGACTGGCAAACAAGTCGAACCGAGCCGCTTGAAGTACGCATTCAGTCCATCGATGCGGATTACTTAGTGCAGTTTGCGTTGTCGCACCGACATGATCTTTCAGCGATCCAATGCCTCGGGACGCAAATCAATGCAGATACCGCGCCGCTGCTGGCTTCGGTCGTCAGCAGCGCATCGGGCATGGTCAACTTGCCCTTACCGAAACGCTGCTTTATTGCCCGCATGCTCAAACGCGAAGACAACACGGCTCTTGCCAACAGCCTGAAGGAGTCGGTTGCGTTGGCATACGAAACTCAATCGAAGGCTATTCGTCGCGAGGTATCGGAAAAATCGATCTCGCTCGAGCTGGCTTACGATCGCATTACACTCTCACAAGAGACCACTGCGTCATGGAACAAGCGGGTCGACCAACTCGATCGGCTTGCAGAACTCGGTGATAGACGGCCAGCCGACCAAGCTCTTGCTCAGGCATCGCTCCTAGCATCGCAAGCCATGGAAGTTGAACGGCGACTAGAGGCTAAGCTATTGGAGATTGCCTTAGCGGAGGCTTGCGGCGGGCTGTATTGCCGATGCTGTAACGGACAGGCATGGCTGATAACGTCGCGTTAAAACAAGCTGGCCGGATCAGCACGAAACAAGTTGCGTATAGCCAGCACGCCACTGACAACGCACATTGCCAAAGTTAAAAGCCAAACTAGCAAAATGCGATCCCAAGTCATCCGCATCACCAACCCGCTGGCTTCTGCCAACAGCGCATAGAGCCCCCATGAAATCAACAAGCCTGGGATGAAACCTAGACACGCCAAGTACAGCGATTGGCAGAGAATCAAACTCCAAAAATAAAATGGTCGATATCCCATGGCCTTGAGCGTAGCGAACTCCGGCATGTGCTCGCTGATGTCGGTGAACTGGATTTGGTAACAGATGATCGCGCCCACAACCAACCCCATGATCGTGCCGATTCCGAAGATGACGCCGACAGGTGTGCTACGAGACCAGAAACGCAGCTCCTGGTTGATCAAATCTTGCGTCAAGAAAACTTGAATCTGATCGGGGGCGAGCTGCTGTATTTGGTCGCGCATCGCTAACAGGTCCGCGCCGGGTTCAGCCCGCAGCAGACCGATGTCGATCACATCGAGCGGGCTGCCGGAACGACTGCGCCAAGGAAAAAAATTCGGCAACATCCGCTCGCTGATTAAGACCGTGCCATCGTGCGCAAAGTCTGTTCCAAGCGTGAACTGATCCACGATCGAGATCGCTTTTTTGTTGAGTTCGATATGCTGCTCGCGGAGAGCGGCCGAATCGCTGCCGAAGCCATATTCGTTTTTGCTGCGCCGATCCACCAGCCCGGCATTTTGCTTATCCGCGGCCAACAATTGATCGTACAACTCCGGATCGTCAAAGAACTCTTTAACTAACTGCATAGCGATTACACGAATCGGTCGCGACTTCGAGCCCTCGACTTGAATGGATGCCGTTCCTCGCTCGGCATACACAGCACAGCTTGTTTGAATGCCTTTTTGGGCGGTTGCTTGTTCGAGTAAGTAACGTGGAAAGCGCTGTTCCGTCGAGACGTTGTAACGAGCTCGGCTGATTACGATGAGATCGGCCGAAAACAATTTGAAGATTTGGACGTTGCTATCAAGCAACGCATTACGAAAACCAATTTGCATGAACATTAAAACGACAGCAAACCCAACACCGGTCGCCGCCAACAAGCATTTACTTGGGCTGCTGGTGAGATTTTTCCAAGCGAGTGGAGTTTGCATGATGTTTCGTTTACACCCAGGATCAAAACAAGCTTGCAGGTTCAGCTTTCCAAAGTTTCCGAAGCGCCAACAAGCCACTTACACAGCTCATCAATAAACCGAGTGCTAGTACCAAGCCCACTCGCTCGGCATTCATTGCAATTGGTATACCCGACGCATAGGTAGTTAATCGATACAGCAATTCGGCGGCCGCCCAGCTAACCACAAAACCGCAAAAACACAGCGTAATGGCCTGTGTCATCACGATGCTGGCAAGATACTTCCGCGAGTACCCCATTGCCATTAGCGTTGCATATTCTGGTAATCGATTCGTTACGTCAGTGGCCAAAACCATATAGACGATGGCGGCTCCAACCAACAACGACAGGACCACACCTAATTGAAAGATGAGACCGATGGGGGTCTCATCCAGCCAACGCTTTCGTTCGCGGTCGAGCATGCGTGCGCGGGAAAGTACGTCAACGGCGAGCGACTCAGCATTGTCTTCGTCGACTCGGAATCGAGTTTGAAGGTCTGACACTACCTGATTGACATCCGTACCAGCTTCAATGTCGATCAAGCCCATGGAAACATGGCGGTTGACGTCCCACGGCATGATTTTCGAGAACCCCGTGGGGCTAGTGATCACGGCACCGTTGGCTGCCAAACCAGTTCCCAGCTTGAACAGTCCTCCGATCGAAAACTTTTGCCCCCCAATTTCGGTCTCTCGCCCGCGATCACGCTCGGCAAATTCGCGGCCATTCAGCGGCCCATAGTCACTTTGCGTACTTGTATCAATCAGCACCATTTGACCGCTGCTCAAGAGGGCTTGCTGCTCGATGACCTCTTTCAGTTTGAATACTTGATCTCGAGTGTCAAAGGCCATAATCGCTATGGGCAGATACTGCGTTTGAAACTTCGTGTCTTGTAACTCGACAGTGTTTGGCAGCTTGCGCCAATTATGTATCGTGATCCAAATCGGTTTAACCTGGTGGACGCCCGAGGTGCTAGCCGCCAGATGCAACCACTTGCGTTCGAACTGGTTCGGTTCGTACACGTGCACATAGTCGCGTGCTCGGATCACGATATCAAACTGCAAACTTTCCAGAACATTGGTGGCCGTATGCGAGACCGCGCCCATGAAACCAAGTTGCATGAAGACTAACAACAACGCGAATCCGACACCTCCAATGGACACGAGTGTCTTTGCTTGTTGATGCCAAAGATTAAAAAGAGCGAGCGGAGTCCTCATGACTTAGGAACGATTTCGGTGGTCACAGCAGCATCCTCGCTCCCCTCTCCGATAGCGATTTCGACGCTCACTTGCAACTGAAGCCACTCACCCGCAACGGTGACATCGGCAGGTTCGATCTCAATCTCGACGCTCACCGAGCGATAATCGGCTTTCGCCAGTGGATCAGCTGCCGCCAATTGAGGTCGGCCGACGAGACGAGCAATCCGCACAACTTTGCCTCGTAGGACTCTCGGTAAAGCGGGACTACTGATTTGCACGAGTTGATCTTTCGCAACCAAGCCTGCATCGCCTTCAACCACTTCAGCCGTACAGATAACTCGTGTTAAATCAGCCAATTCAATGAGGGGATACGCCCCAGCGGCTTCACCAACCCGAGTGTTGACGGCGACTACGACCGCATCCTGCGGAGCTCTTACATAAGCTGATTGGAGTCCTAATTCGAGCGCTTTCAGCTCGGCTTCTATCGCTTTGGTCGCCAGCGATTGTTCGGCGCTAGCCAAGGCGAGCAACGAGGCATTAAGTACTTGGCGGGCGGCTACATCGTTTAGCTTGGCGGCATCCTGCGCCTGCAGATAAGCTTCTCGCTGTTGCTGATATTTAAGTTTCGCTTCTCCCACAGCGATCCGTTGCTGGTCGAGCTGCGTCTCGCCCGCGAAGCTACTGGTAAGTGGATCGTTTGCGACTGACTCGAAGCGTTTAAGAGCATTCTCAGCCGCACTTACTTGTTCTTTTCCAAGGGCAAGCAAATCTTCTTGACGCTTTAGAGCATTGATTTGCGCGGTCGCTTGCTGGACTTTCGTTTCCGAAACAGTGATTTGAATGCGGGCTTGCTGGACGGCGTCGGCTTGTTGCTGTTTTGCTTGTTCGAGTCGTCGCTGGAGAGCTTCGACGCGCGCTTCATGCATTTTCAGCGAGCGCATGGTAATCAGTGATTTATCTTGTTTTACAGGCTCACCAACTTTGGTATGAACCTCTGCAACGATATCACCCGGGGTTGCAGCCAGTCGGATGAGTCCGTCCGCGGGCAGAATCTGACCTTGCGCTAGGACCTTAGTCTGACGAGCTGCGATGGGCTTCGCGGTCCCAATTGCGGTCGTCGTTGATACGGAATTACACCCTGCGAACACTACCGCAAACGTAGCCGTTAGGGCTAAACGGGCGCGTACCCGACCAGCGTAGATGTTGCTGCGATCAAGTTTGCGGCTCACCTGCTGAATTGGCCGATTCATACTAAATTCCCAAACGGTCGATTCGAATTTTCGAAGTTGCATCGCTCAAGTTTAATCGCTCGGGCCGAAACGCTCGAAAACCGACATCAATTTCATCGGCCGAATCGACTATTGCAAGCATGTTGTCAATTGCGGACGTCACAACCGGAACTCTATTCGGTTTGGAGCGGCTTTAGTTTAGACTCAGGGTAACTCGTAACGCCCCTCTTTGCACCGACATTTGTGGCGACTTTATAGGATTTCCCAAGCTGGACCGTCGATTGGGAACGAGGCTGAATATCCGTCGAATTATTGCAACTGTCTGCAGTATGTAAAATTACGATGAAATGCGATTGAGCTAGAGACGTCAGACATAACCGAGGAATAACGATGGGCAACGAGGCACCTGCTTCGCCAGCAACCCGATTTGATCCAAACTGGAAACGGCGACTCTCTGAAGGCTTATCGCCGGCGGTCATGGCAGGTTCGCTGCAACACTTTTACGGCCAAGGGGAGCTGAAAAAGCAGGTTTTGCATGACAATACGCTCGAAATTTACCCGGGCGAGATCATTATCATGACTGGACCGAGCGGCTCCGGGAAAACGACCTTGCTGACATTGATCGGCACGCTCCGCCGAGTTCAGGAAGGTGAACTGAACGTACTCGGCCGGTCGCTGCACCGAGCGACCAACGCTGATCTGCTCGATCTGCGCAAAGAAATTGGCTTCATATTTCAAGCCCACAATTTGTTTGATTCGCTGAGCGCAACGCAAAATGTGAGAATGGCCTTGGAACTGGCGGAGCCAAAAGCAACGCAAGCCGCGCACACCGCACGCTCGAAAGCGATGCTCGATGCCGTGGGATTGGGGCACCGCACCGGCCACAAACCTAAGCAATTGTCGGGAGGACAAAAACAGAGAGTCGCTATTGCGCGCGGCTTAGTCCACAATCCGCGACTGGTTCTCGCTGACGAACCTACCGCTGCGCTCGATGAGCAAAGCGGACGCACAGTGGTCGAGCTCTTCCGCCGCATGGCTAAGGAAAATCAAGTTACCATTATCATCGTGACGCACGACAATCGGATTCTGGACGTCGCAGATCGCATTGTAAATCTCGTTGATGGGCGAATTCGTAGCGATGTCTTGGTACAGGAGGCGGCCATCGTCAGCCAAATGCTGGTTCGCTGTGACGTGTTCAAACACCTTACACCCCGCAGTTTGGCGGAAATGTCCGATCATCTGCGAGCTGAAACAGTTCAGGCCGGGAGAAATATTATCCGTGAGGGCGACGCGGGCGATAAGTTTTACTTGATTCGTCAGGGCGAAGTGCGAGTATTCCGAGGTGAAGAGCAGAAGGAAGTCGCAATTCTCACAGAAGGGGATTTCTTCGGCGAAATGGCACTACTTACGGGTCAACCTCGCAACGCTAGTGTGGAAGCCGTGACGGATACAGTCCTGTACGCTCTGAGCCAGGAACAGTTCCGTAAAGCCATTGCACAGCAAGCCTCTTTTGAGTCGGAAATACGCACAAGCCTGTTCGATCGCCAATAAGATGTTACTTTTTCACAAGCTGCAGAGCTTAGGGTGAGATAGGCACGCCTTAAAAGTGGCTTAGAGTCGCCTTTATCCCCAAAGCCCTCTGTCAATGGACTTGTTCCGTGTCTATAATATTGCGGTGGTCCGAAGGCAAGCAGTACAACCTGCCTGACCTGCGCACACTGCAAACGATCACCTGCGGTTTTTCATCTTGAGTGAAATAGGAATCAGG
>JANPLP010000939.1:0-15000 GCA_031426595.1 Planctomycetia bacterium
AGCGCGACGAAAACCAGATTGCCAGGATCCAGCACTCGCCCCCAAAATGCGCCTGGTCTCAGCACGGGCGACATCATGATTTCAGTCGGTGAGTCTCCTAAGGCCACAAACCGTCCTGTTTGAAATTCTGCCAAACCACTAAAGGTGTAAATCAGGAAAAATCCGAGCACCGCCACCACCGCGACTCCAGCCCACTGAATCGAAGACAGTGACGCCGAAAAATCATCGCGAACTTGACTATCCAGCGGATCTCCATCTCTCTCTCGAATTCCTTTGCGATGCTCAACTCGTCGACACTTCTGCACACAGCGTTCAACGAAGGGCAACGCCGCGCAAGTCGCGGCTAACAACGCCACGATTACGAACACACCTTCTTCCATCGACAGAGCGAGGAGTATGCAAACACTTGCTGCGATTCGTCGTCTCGCTAACAAACTCCATATCGCTGCCAGCAACAGCGGAATTGCCAAGGTGATCGGATGCCATCCGTAGGTATAAGCCAAGTTCATCTGACCAACCGCAGGTTGCATCAACCAAGCCACCCCGAACACCGCTGCCGTCAATTGCGAATGCCTTAGTTGCTTTGCGATTGCATAGATCAGCAACGATCCGCTCGCCAAAGCCCCTGCCTGAAGACCAAAGGCAAGATCCACACTCGGAAAGATCTTCCACAGCGGCACCATCAACAACAAGCCGGGATTAAAGTGGTCCCAGAACATCGGTAATACTGGCGACTCAAGCAACACTCCACGGCCGTCAGCGGTGTTGGCAACACGTTGTAAGAAATGCCCAAAGTCGTTGTAGCCCAACATGAAATCGCGATGATATTCGACCGATTGACCATACCACCAGCCGCCACATAACACTGCAATAACAATCAGAATCCACCACCAGATATTTTGCTGCTTCGTAACGGGCTCATCGCGGACCAGCACACTGAAGCTCGCACCACTCCAGCCCGCAATCCAAAGTACTTCCCAAATTTGAGCTCGCCAAGCAATCACACCCACGCCGCGCATCATCCAAATCAACAGCGCCAATAAACAAATCGCCATAAAAATCAGCGACAATCGCCCGCTCGTGAATCGCTGCTCCTGGGCGGATTGCTCAATCCGCAACTGGCCGCGAATCAATCGACGCTGACGCCAATGCAAACTGAACCAGCAAACCGCTAACATCAAACAACCCCACAATGCGAAGTCTGTCGTCGCGAAGGGCTCGAGAAATGGATCTACAACTTCGACCACTCCATACGTCACCAAGAAATAGATGCGGCTGCACGCTCCGAGCATCAACACACACCAACTAGCCGACATGAGTATCAGCAGCGCTAGCCAGCCACTATCGCCTGACTCAGCCTGTATTTCGCTCCGGTTGTACCCCTTGCTTCCACCCACCGATTTTCACCCTTCACAAACTGCTAGCATTCCGATTCGTTGCGCGACGCGTCCGTAAACTCACCCCAATCCGCAAACCTTACCTAACAATCGGACTCTCTTTCAGCCGATAAGACCAATAGAAATAGCCAGCGCGACTTGAGCGCGTCGTTAGGCATTTGTAGCGAATAGCCAGACACAGAGTGTAGCAAGGGAACGTCATGCGCACCGCAACCGCACAATCACACTTCCTGCAATCGCAGTATCTGCTCAGGCTGGCTTGTAACCTTTGCTTGGCCGCCACGTGTGCGACCGTCGCGGTTACTTCAAGCGGTTGCTCGCTATGCCAGCCTGGATACTTATGCGATTACGCCGGCGTAGGCGGCAAATGGCAACGATCGGACCCTGAGAATGGTCGCGTCGGTTCCGTGCTAAGCGATCCGAACGGCGGGGTTGGTTACAACGCTCAACCCGCTGAAGTGATCATTGATGACGGCCAGACATATGAAAATATCCAAGGTGGCGAATCCATCATCGAACCAGGGATGAACACCTCACAAGCAACCGAGGAAGGCGTAATCATCCTCGGAGACAACTGGTAGCTCGCTTGCCGATTCACACCGATTCAATGTGCAAACTGCGACGGCGCCGCTCAGTCCGCCGCACGTCGTCAAACAAGCTAGCAATCTCTGGGACCTTATCGATCCCGCTCAACACCATCTCCGGATGCGTCCGATCACTGCCCGTCAACCGAATCGTACCGACACCCAACATGCGTTGGATGATCCCTTGCGTGTAGCTGACATCATCGATGTCAATCACTTCAATTCGATCTGTACGGCGGACAAGAATTCCTGCTTGATGTACGAACCGTTGCGTCGTCAGTTCATAATGCACACTCATGCGGCGATAAATAAATGTCCCAATCGCTACCACCCACCAAAAAATCAACACCGCACCAGCTATCGGCCAAATGTTGGGAACATCCATGGCAAACAAAGCAATCAAAATGATCGCAGAAATCGTCACGATGGCCGAAATCGCCCAAGTCCCATACATGGCTTTCGGCGAGTATCCACCTTGCCATAGACTTCGTTCGGGCTGAAGTTGTTTGCTGTCTTCCATCCTCGCCGACGCAGCCGCCACAAATGCATCGCGCGCGGGTGATTGGCTTTCCGGTTCATTGGCTGAATTGGACATTTCTCTCTCTTCGATTCAGTGTTGGAAAATGCTGTTCAGTATTTAAAATCTAGTTTCTTGAGCTCTAATGGCTGGAACACAATCCGTACTAGGCGCAACCAGCAAGCGTTTAGCGGACCCCGCCGATTCTAACGCGCGTGTCGTCCAACCTTTAGGCCAGTGATCACCCCAGCCATTACCACCAGCGAACGAGTGCAAAAATGTCGCCAGACCCTTCAATGGATGCAACGTTGCGGTTACGATCAACTGCAGACTTTTGTTTCTAGGGTAGCATCCCGGCCTGGAGCTGACCATGATCTGCCCACATTGTAATGCAGATAACGACCGAGTACTCGACTCGCGCGCTTGCGAAGATGGTAAATCAATTCGAAGACGCCGCTTCTGCAGTCAATGCAAGAAACGTTTTACCACGTATGAACGCGTTGGTCACTCTTCCTTGCAAGTAGTCAAAAAAGGGGACGTTCGCGAACCGTTCCAACGTGAAAAGATCGAACACGGCGTCAAACGCGCCTGCTGGAAACGACCCGTCAGTAGCGATCGCATCCGACAACTCGCCACGGAAATCGAGACCGAAGTCCTCGCTGATTACGACTCGGAAATTCCCACGCGTTTGATCGGTGAGATGGTCATGGAACGCCTCGCAGAACTCGATCAAGTAGCGTACGTTCGTTTCGCCAGCGTCTATCGTGAGTTCACCGACGTGGAAGACTTCGTCGCCGAACTTGCACCGCTACGTTCTGCACAACCGCCGCTACCCAAAATCGATTTAGAATAGGCGACTCGGACTAGAAGATCTCCGGCTTCCCCAAGGAGTTACCGCGATTTGCGAGTCGACGTTGTTTCCGCCGCCGTACGAACTTTAGGCTTCGTTCCTTCGACCATCTCAGTGGGTGCAACTTCGCTCGATTCCGCCTGAACATAAGCCTTCCCACGCTCGTACAAAGCCAACCGCTGGGCCACCTCATCGCGATCGCCTTCAGCCGCTAACCGAACGGCGCGACTTTGAAATTTCACCGCATCCGACATCTTGCCTGTCGCTGCATATGCCGCCGCCAAAGTATCGAAAGCGCGCATCGAAGGAGCCGCTTCCAGTTCCATCGCCTTCTTAGCCGATGAGAGAGCCAACTCCGTGTTGCGAAACTTTTTGTCCGGACAAGTAGCCATCAGCCAAGCTGCGTTCTGATATGCACGCGCGTACTGCCCGTTGATTGCAACCGCGGCTCGATAGGTTTCTGCCGCTTGTTTCCATTGACCCGTAAACTGATACGCGTCCGCTAAATCCGTATGATACACGGCGCTGTCATTAGCCAATTCAACCGCTCGCTGATAGTCTTCAATTGCTTCGTCGTAACTTTCCAGCATAAAGCGACAGTGACCTCGACTGTTGTAATACTGCGGATCGTTATCGGTTAACTCAATCGCACGACCGTAATCGCGAATCGCTTGCGGGAACTGCTTCATTTCAAAATTCAGTTCGCCGCGATTGAAGTAAGCGTTGGCATAGTCATCTTTCAAATCAATGACCGTATTCAACCGATCAATGGCCGTCTTGTATTGGCCTTTCATCGCTAAGGAAATCGCCAAGTTATGATGAATGCGCCAGTTGCTAGGCGCATATTCAACCGCTGTCTTGTAGTCTTCAAGTGCCTTCGCATCCAATGCATCGGCTTCTGGCAAACTACCTTGTTCAACTAACTCCGCGGCAGCCGCACTACGCATCTCGCCGCGACGATTCAGCGACCAAGCCAATAAGCTTTCTGCGTACTCGCGGTCTGCTTTGCTGCGTTTCGCATCCGGTACCACTTTGGAACAGATACGAGCGATCGCGGTGACTTCCGCTTCTGTCGTTACGGAAGGCGTCTTGCGATACGCATCCAGCAGGTCTGCTGAGATGGCTTGCGCAGGCACACTCGATCTAGACTGCGAGTGCGCAAAGTTGCCGACCACAAATACTGACGCAAAGGCTATGAAAATCGCTTGAAAACGCACGGCGCAGCCCTACCTTAGATAGCACAAGCAAAGTAACTCGACCTGAGCTTCTATACCTGTTCCGGCTCCGCACGCAAAGATCGATCTCGACCTCCGCTCAACGGACTCTGCCCTCGAGTACCACTACTTTCCACCGCCTGCAGGCAATCGAAGCATTCACGCATCAAACCATGGTCCGGCTCCGAACTCACCGGCAATCGATCGCCCAAATCACTTCAAGCAAAACGCAAGCACAGTTCTTCCAACGCAAACTGTGCTCGCTGCGGCGTCGAGTGAGATCCCTTGATCTTCAAGTCCAACTCAAGCAACCACTCTGTGATTTTGCTAGCTCGCTTTAGCCCAATTCGTCGCAACCGCTCATCAGCCAGCTTCGCGTCATTGCCCCAGAATCCGCTCTGCGAAATAGCTGTCTGAGCCGACAAGGACTGCCCAGTGCGTTTAGCTTGCAACAACAAATGCGCCGCATTTCCAAAACGTCGCAAACTCCAAGCGATCTGTGGCACTACCGCCGCCGGCGCTTCGCCACCCGCAAATACGCGTTCCAGTTCGCGAAGCGCATCCGCAATCCGGCCATCTGCGACGGCGTCCGCAATCTCCCACATCGTCCGGGTCCGCCAACTGCCCACATGCTGCTTGATACTCTCCGCTGTCAAAGCTCCCTTTTCATCAGCATACAAAGCTAACTTCGCTAACTCTTGATGCAGAATGCCACTGTCCGTTCCCACTGCTGTCAGAATTTGTTGAGCTTGCGTGACCGTCAACTTCAGTCCATGCCGCTGCTTGCCCCACGCCTGCAACCACTTTTGTACCTCCGGCATACTGACCGTCTTGCTCCGCCCTCCGCCAGTCGGCAAGCCACAGTCAATCAGCCATCCTTTGTCCGCCACAATCTTGTACAGCTTGGTATTCGCCGGAAATGAAGGTAATTCCATAATCAACATCGAGGAATCAGCCGGCGCAGCACACCACTTCTCTAACTGCGGTCGCGACTTCTTCAGCAACTCATCACCATTGCTGACAATCGCAGTCCTACGATCCGAAGTTGCGAATAAGGACATCGTCGCTAACTCGTCGTGCACATCAATCCACTTACACTCGTCACCGTCATAACGCTTAGGTTCGTCCTGATCTACCGCAGCCAATTGCAAGATCTGATGCACCGTCTCCTTACGCAAAAAATCATCGTCGCCAAATGCCACAATAACCGCCGGAAGCCCCTGGTCAGGAAGTTTGCCATTCAACAGCAATTCGTAGCAATGTAACACCTTCGACATCTTTAACCCTGCAAGCTTCCAACACCAGACTTCAAACAACGCACTTCAAATACCAGACTTCAAACATAAGACGAATTCACGGTACTATCGCAAAACTTACATATGCAATGGATTACTTGGAACCAGAGATTCGATACAGCGCAGCCGCCGAACGAATCAATAAATCGTTACCGATGATCGCCGGTGAAGCCAAGCAGCGCTCACCCAATTTGTTCTTCGCAAGCTCTTGAACTTGCGTCCCAATCTGCATAATCGTCGCGTCGCCTTCCTCGCTCAACATATACATCCGATCGCCAACCAGCAGCGGCGAAGCCGAGAAGTTACCACCAATACGCTCTTTCCAAATTTCTTGGCCTGTCACTACGTCCACTCCACTGGCAATCCCTTTGTCGTTCACCATCAAGATCATCCCGTTACGCGCTAACAGTGAAGGGGTGTGCGGCACATTCGTATCGCTCTTCCACTTCAGGTGCGTGGCGGTGACATCGCCCGATCCGGTCGGATCTATCGCTAACAAACTCGGCCGGTTGTAACCCGTGCAAACAAACACCAATCCGCCCGAATAGATGGGTCGCGGAATCACAGAATACCCGTCATAGGTCACTCTCCAAATTTCTTCGCCCGACTCCGGAACCAAACTCTGCACCACATTCGAGCCCGGCAAGATCAGTTGCTTGCGCCCAGCCACATCGAGCACCAGCGGAGTACAAAATGAAAACTTCTTATCCGCCACTACATCGCGCTCACGCTCCCAGATCACTTTCCCAGTCAACTTGTTCAGCGCTGTAACTCTGCTAATATCCGCCCCATCGCGCGAGAATATCAACAGATCGCCAACCACAACCGGCGAACCACCATTGCCGTGAACCGGCGGATAAGCCAACTGCTGCGTGCTCCAAATCAGTTTGCCTTCCAAGTCCGTGCATGCCGTCCCTTGGTGACCAAAATGCAAATACAACCGTCCACCCTCAAAAATGGGTGTGGGGCTGGCATGACTGTTCTTCTGATGAATGCCCGGCGCTTCGGCGCCCGATTGCGTTAACAACTTGTGGGTTGCCAGCAACTTGCCGCTCGCCGCGTCCACTCGCAACAACACCAGGTCTAGGTCCTGTTTGCCTTCCACCTCCGCTTCGCGTCCAACCTGTGGAACCGCTGCTGTCAAGTAAATTGCTTCGCCCACAACAACTGGGCTCGACCAACCGCCACCCGGCAGCTCCGTCCTCCATTTGACGCCGTCGGACTTTGACCAGTTCAGCGGCAATGCGCGAGCTTCGTAAATTCCTTGTGCATTCGGGCCACGAAACTCAGGCCAATCTTCGCCCCGAGCCGCATTTGTTCCGCTCATCCACGTAGCAATCGCGGCAAGCACAAATTGTCCCGCGCCGGATACAACCGACTTCAACTCGCACGTTAACATTGCCATATCTGCATTTCTATCTGTCGACGAAAAACTTATCGAAACGTCCAAACTCGTTACAACTTCCAGGCATCCAAAAACGCCAAGTATTTTTCCTGGTTGTAACCTCGCCCCTCCTCAAGCGAACCGGTTTCTTGCGAGTGCAAAAGCATTCCATCACTGCCGACAACAAACAAATGGGGATAGCCGCTTATAGCAGGGTACTTGGACAGAAACGCCTCGTTCTTCTGACCGTCCTCATAAGTAACTTTCATCACCAAAAAGTTCTTCGTCAAATGCTCACGCACCCCCTCATCAGTCTCCATATACTTACTCATCAGTTTGCACCAACCACACCAGTCGCCTCCAACCTGAATCAGAATCCGCTTCTTCTCAGCCGCCGCTCGCTCCATCGCAACAGCCAAGTCTTCCGCCGGATCTCGCTTGGCATCGTAATGATCAACGAGATAGAAAGACGCAGCCGTCTCTTTTGACTCAGCCAGAATTTCACTTTCAGTCGCCTTACGCCCAGCGTCGATCGCCACATCCATTTCGGATCGATCTGCATCGCATCCAGCCAATCCTAAACAAAATACCAATGCTCCGCCGATCCATGCTGCCGTTAAGAATGGCTTCACTTGGTTAGTTAATATCTTCATCGCTGGGCCTTTCATCCTAAAACACTACATGTCACTGAAACACTCACAATCTCACTGAAACACTCACAATCCGCTTCTCGCCCGCTTCCTGAAGCCTCCGCTAACCTTACACGACGTCTACCAATCGCTCACCTAAAACTTCGAATCTCGGCTGCACTCCAAGCCCCGGAGCGGAGCTTGCCTTCATGAATCCATCGACTCGCTGCGGAGCTCCCTCTGCTGTACTTACTGTCACATAACTGTTGAAATCCGTACTGGTGAATCGGAATTCTTCAGGTGTGCTATGCGCCAAATGCGCGATCGCTGCTGTGGTGATATCGCCTCCCCAGCTATCCTCCAACGTCATCGCAATACCCATCGATACGCACAGATCGCGAACTTGTTTGGTCTTCGTAAGTCCACCCAGCTTGCTGATCTTCAAATTCACCACATCCATGGCCAAATCAGATTTTCCTCGCAAGAGCATTTCCAAGTTGTCGATGTTCTCGTCCAACACAAATGGATGGTCCGTGTGCCGGCGCACCGCTAAGCACTCCTCATACGTCAAGCAAGGTTGCTCGATGTAAACATCCAAATCGCGAACCGCCCTCACTACCCGCATCGCTTCATGCTGCGTCCAGCCCGTATTTGCATCTGCCACTAATCGATCGCTGGCATCCAGCATTTGTCGAACCGCTCGGATTCGTTCAATGTCCGTATCTGGATCGCCACCCACCTTCAACTGAAAACGGGTGTAACCGTCCGCCTTGTAACCAGCCACCTTTCGCGCCATCACTTCCGCCGCCTCCTGCGAGATCGCTCGATACAATCGGACGCTCTCGCCGAACCTGCCACCCATCAACACGCACACCGGCAACCCAGTCGCCTGTCCCAATATGTCCCAGCATGCAATATCAATCCCGGACTTGACGTAGGGATGACCTTTCAAGGCTGCGTCCATTCGATGATTCAGTTTGCTCAATTCACGTGGGTCAAACCCCAGCAGATGCGGCGAGAGCTCTCGCAAACCCGCGCGAACTCCTTCCGCATACGCCGGCAAATAAAATGGACCAAGAGGACACACCTCGCCAAAACCGATCAAGCCCTCATCAGTCTCCACACCGACCACGGTACTGTCGAAAACAGTCACTGATTTGCCACCTGACCATTTGTAACTTCCCTCGTGCAGCGGTAACTCAACACGATGCGCAAAGATCCGAACGATTTTCATTCTGCAACCTATCTAGCGGGCAATCCATGGAATCAAAACAAATTCTGAGTCGGACGTGACGGCACCGGCTCACCACCTCGAGTTAAATAAATATCGTAAAGCTGCGCACCAAAGTCAGTGATCATCAACTGAGCAATCGGGAACGTAACCAGCAAACCAACAAAACAAGCCAGCACACCAATCACCTCAGCCAGCACGCCAATCAACATTGCCGCCAACAAGGCCAAGATCATCTGCCCCCAAGTGCGTTTTCCAAAGTCGATCGCCCAGCGGAAATTGAATCCCTGACCAAAATCATTTGCTAACCCAGCTCGAAGGATACACGGCGCAAGGATGAATATCGTCGCAGCAGTAACCGCCACCATGAACAGTCCCAACAGCAAAAATATCAGAATAGCCGCAATCGGCGAGCCGCTCTCAGCCGGATCACCAAAAATAGCGCCCACGACCGCCATGCTTAACCCCATGACCAGCCACAGCGGCACCACCATGACCATCCCAAGAATGATGTTCACCAACCATGGCCACAAACCACGGCTCAGATATTCACCAAATCGATTTGGATCGAAATCGGGCCACGTAGCGCCTCGCCCCCGACTCCGTCGCTCAATCACATCCATCTGGTATCCATACAAAATAATCCCACCCACAATCACCATACTTAACAGAAAGCAAATCACCACCCATACGACATTCATAATCCAGTTGGGGCTTGTGAATGGTGCGCCGACCGCACGTCCAAAATCAATCTTGTCCTGATACGGCGGGGGCTCAAAGGAGTCTGCATATTGCGGCTGTCCCGGATAGGGTTGGCCAGAGAAATGCGGGGGGGGATTTGCCGGTTCGTACGGATTCGCCATAGCAGTGCAACTCCTAAATGAATCAAGCCAGTATTAATGCCAGTCTATGAAATCCGAAGACGCACTGATCAACGTTTGTCAGTCAACTGACAAATACGCGCAGCGGCGGATATTCGGACGAGCATTATGCCAGCGCGCAGTACACCAAGTCCAGCGAACATGATTATGGCGGACTCAACAATTCGAGGCGTTTCAAGATCCATTACAAACACCAGCCCCGCGCGCAGCAAATACAACGCAAACAACACCAATCCCCAACCTGCGATTTCCCTTACCCAAAACATCTTCTGCACCTTTCGCTTCAATCAGTTTCGTGGCGGAGCATCAATATCGCGCCTGCTTAGCCGCTTTTGAGCTGCCGCTGTGCTCACCGCCGCACGTTTCAGCTTCAGTCGCTTTAAGACAATCATCCGCAAGTCGCGGTAATGATACAGCATGAGCGAACTACGCAAGTAAAGCCGCGCTTGAGCCCCAGTCATTTGCCGCCATCCCGCTTCCATAAAAACAACGATCAGTAGCACCGCCAAAACCAACAAACCGGCACCAGGCCAGACCATAGATTCGTTTTCCATCGAACTCTTCAACCACTCGGATCGCATCGCACTGCTAATCGGTAACCGCCCCAGTAGAACGATCGCCACGAACGCTACCGCTATCCAAGTCAACAACTGGGTGACTGCGAACCAGGTCCATGACGACGATCGCTCAGCAATTGCCAACCCTTCTGGCTTGCTTGAGCCCATCGCAGTCGCATCGCGCAGCCACTTCACGATCCAACTGCTTACACGTATCCGAAACGGCCGACCCAAGCACGTATAAGCAACAATCGCTATTACCGTGACGCAAAACACCATCGGCACAACGCCAAAAAAAACTTCGGGCCTACGTGGCTCACGCAAGAACAAACTCGCTTGCAAAGCCAACAGCACAAACCAACATTGTGATTTGACCACTCCCGCTAACAACGCGGCGATGACTCCCAATCGAAATGCCAAATGGACGCCTGTACCTTCAAACATCAGCAACTGGAGCAACCAGGCAATGACCAATAGTTGGCACAACTCGAGCCCCATTTCAACCAGTCGCACCATTGCTCCGCGACCTTCTACCCTCTCCGTTAACTCAGCTATGATCGCCCTCCCTGCTTTAACGTCCTGCCATCGCGCGCTAAATCCATTTCCGCAATAATCATCTGTATCGCCGACCGCTCCCCGGCGAAAGCCACCGATACACCCAATCGCATGAGGTCACGTTTCATTTGCAACGCAATATCACGCACGCGGCCTCGTTCCGCCGCCAACAATAAATCGGGCATACTCGTTGACTTCGGTTCCACAATCTCCGCACTCGGTCGAAGGAAAGTTGTCGTGGGACATACGAACGCCACCCGATGATGCTTTGCCAATGCTAACTTCACCACTCGAAGAAACTGGGGCAAGTTTGGACCGCAACTCATCAAGTCGGCTAACACAACGAAGACCTCGTTATCGCGCGCATGAGCTATCGCCCGAGCCATCGCATCGCTTAGCAACCCGATCCGCTGCATTCCGCTCGCCGCAGCGTCCGGTGCAGCCGAAACCATGGGCGCCATCCAAGGCATCCCAGAACGATGTAATAACTCCTGTGCATAAAATGCCAACTTCGCGCGATCATGGATGCACTCCACATGCTCGCTAGGCGAAAGATCAAACACTTCCGCTAAGACGCCCGCCAGTCGATACTGCTCGCGTGTCGAAGCGAAAAGACTAAACGGAATTGGATGGTAGCGCCGCGCCAACAACTCGGGATACCGCTCATGACAAACTCGCATCGCACACAACAACATGTAAGAAGTCGTCGAAAGCGTGGCCGGCGGCCGCACATGCGAAAACTCAGCCAACGCTTTGGTCAGTTGCAAGAAACCCCGGTCTCCAGCCAACCAAGGTAAACGCCTCACGCCGTGCTCATCCACCAAAATGCCACTTACTGGATCACCCACCGAAAGCGCCGCGCGCCCCACACTCGCCGCTACATAGTTAATCTGATCCAACAATCGTAGCCCATATCCACCAAGTCGAGTCGAGAAGGAACCTTCCACAAATAGATGCAGTCGAACCGGCACTTCCGATTCGTACTTGCGAGTCATCAAGTTATTGCGGCGCGCAGATACCTTCCAAGCAATCGACTTGGGCGGGTCACCCGCCACATACTCGCGCAACTCCAACAACTCCGCTCCTGTACCCGACCGCTGCAAGCGATGAATACCATGCTGAGGTAACGAATTCTGCCGCTTCACCGTCGGTCGTAACTCGCCCGCCTGATAGTAATCCGGCAGCAATCGAAAACGCTGCTCAACAGAAACAAAACGATGCACCCGGAAAAAACCAAACGGATCCTCCAAAGTTAATCGAACTCCCGGCAACGTCGCCTGACCCGCCCCACGCACATTGACGATGTAGGATAAAGTTGCCTCCTTGCAGCGAATCTCCAATGTCAACTGATTAGGCGGCTCGACCTTTTTTAAATCAGTTGCAAACGACTTTGCAATCGACCGCCACCAGCGGTCCACAACATTGAATGCCACCGCAGCACCTTCGCTCGATGCTGGTGCTGACCCCGGCGACTCCGACGCATTCGACGGTAATGCCAGTTCAAAGACCTCCGGCAACACATCGCGAATTAACAGAATTGGCTGGAAATTCCGCGAACTTGAAACTCGCAGCTCAATATGCACCCGCCGACCTACCCACAATGACCCGTTCGTTTCATTTCGACCATTGACCAGTCGCTCAAACTTCAGTCGAGGCAATTCGATATGCACGCGAGCCTGGAAGCGAAACCACTCAACAAGTATCCAACCGAAGGACGCGAGCGACAGCACGGACAACATCACCTGCTCGCGCAGCACACCGGCGAATAACCCTACCAGCCCGAGGAACAGCAGCCATCGAGCTCGCTGGGTCATAAAGCTGCCTCAATCACCTGAGCGGAAATCAATGGGTCCTTCAATACCGGAAGCGATTGAATCAACTGCTGCACGACTTGCTCAACCGACTTGCCATCCATCTCCGATTCCGGCTTCAGTATCAATCGATGGCCCAACACGGGCAACGCAATCGCCTGAACATCCTCATGCGTCACGAAAGACCTTCCCCGCAGCAGCGCATGCGCACGTCCAGCCTTCATTAAATTGATCGCCGCGCGAGGGCTTGCACCCAGAATTAAGTCCCCGTGAGCACGACTTTGCCTCACCAAGTCAATGATGTAACCCTTCAACTCAGGCGTGCAATAAACTTCGTCGATCTGCAATTGGATCGCAGTTATCTCCTCCGCACTACTGACCGAACTCAACTTAACCGCCGGACGGCTGTGCAAGTCGAGCATGTCGATCTCCTGCTGACGCTCCGGGTAGCCCACCTGAACCCGAAACAGAAATCGATCCAACTGCGCTTCAGGCAATCGATAAACACCTTCCTGCTCGATTGGATTCTGCGTCGCCAGTACCATAAACGGTTCAGGCAAAGGCAACGTCTTTCCTTCAATGGTAACCTGATGTTCCTGCATCGCCTCCAGCAACGAGGATTGAGTTCGCGCTGGAGCACGGTTCAATTCATCTGCCAATAACAACTGACAAAAAACCGGCCCCTTACGCAACACGAAGTCGCTCGTCTGACGATCTAAGACCTGCGTTCCTGTCACGTCGCTCGGCAACAAATCAGGAGTGAACTGGATCCGTTCAAAGTCGATTCCTAACACGGTCGAAAACGTCCGGCAAAGTGTCGTCTTCGCAGTGCCTGGAACCCCTTCCAATAACACATGACCTCCAGCAATCAACGCCATCAGCAGTTGATCGGTAATCGATTCCAGTCCCACCACGACCTGGCTGACCGATTCCTGAGTTTTTAGACGCAAGTCACGAACACGTTGAGCAAGTTGGCTGAGATTCGCAGGTGAAGACACAGATCGCATTTCAACGTAAGAGTAATGAAGCCGCTCGGCGCTACAGCATAATTTATCGAACTACCCAGTTAAGCCACCCGCGCGCCGTTTCGCTCGCAGCACGCTCAGCGATTTCCCCAGTTGCTGAAACTCCTGGCTTGTCATCCGCATATGACAACCCCGACAAGCTATATCAATGATCCGAGCCAACTCGGTAAACTCAGCCTTTGTTAACGCTGCGGGCTTAGCGGTTAACGTCGCCAAAAACTTTTGCCAATCCGCCGTGTTCCGCGAACCCGTCAGCTCCCAACAAAAATCGCGAGCCAAATACCCTGCCGAATTTCTAAAGTCGTCGGCATGACTGTTCGCGTAGTCCCGCATCTCATAACCCGAACGCATGGTCCGTGGCGGCAAAAACATAGACTGAAAAGTACCGTTCATCAGTATCACTGCCACTGTTCCAAACAGCAACAAAGCCGCCGCTAAAACAAGCAACGCTCGAAAGTACCTTGAGGGCTGTACCCCACGAGGCCGCTGCCGCAACGCCTCATTCATAATGTTTGACCCCGCGACCTCCTTCGCTATGGCATTCGCCAACCGTAACGCTTTCTTCAATTCCGGTTCCGGTACGTCGGGTATTTGAGGTATTTCGTTGTCGTTGACCGCCGAGTCAATTCGATTGCGATAACTGTCCAGCATGACTCCATCGGATAAAAACGCCAGTTGCGACTTTCCTTCCACACACAACAAGTCGCTAACGCGTATCGCCGCTACCGCGTTGTCTCCATGCCACAACATGCCGTTGCTAAAGATACTTGCATCTGCTGAAACCACCGCCAAGCCCGCATCTTTCTGACCCCATCGACCCGTGGCTAATAGCGCGTTTCCGCGACTTGCCAACGGCCGACTAGCCTCAGGTAACTTCGCCAAAATTTCCCATTCCAACCATCCCACGGTGTTCGGTGAAAACCACCCGGCGCGATTGGTGACAACCTCCGCCACCCCTCCGAACGCTACGGAATTCACCCGCACTCGGAGACAATCTTCAAACCCTTGATATCGCTCATTGGAATCGCTGGTGGTTACCGGTCCTTTTGAAAAACGACCCACACCGGGCA
>JANPLP010000940.1:0-3107 GCA_031426595.1 Planctomycetia bacterium
TCGCGCACAGCGAGACGCTGAATACTGAGACCGCATAAATGCAGAACAAACGAGATCGCATTATGAACTTCTTTTCGAGGCGGGCGGGCAAATAGCCTGGCTGGAGGTACCAACGACCTTTATTGTAATCGAAGCTCCCCTTTCCCAACCACGTTGGGTGTCGGGCGCGTGCCAGTGGACGATTTGACTTTCCGGGTGTGCAATGCGAAGATCAATCCACCCGCCAACCCATCCCGCCTATTTGAGACTCAATCATGCTAACGATTCGCGGCACCCAATCCGATCACTTTTGTGATGGCATTAGTCGTCGTAACTTCATGAAGATCGGTGCGTTAGGCGTTGGTGGGCTAACGCTGCCACAACTGTTGCGAGCAGAGCAGGGGGGTGGCGCGAAAAACAAGTCGGTCATCATGGTCTATCTTCCCGGCGGCCCGCCGCACCAAGACATGTATGACCTCAAGACCAACGCCCCGTCGGAAATACGCGGCGAATTTCAACCGATCGCGACGAATGTACCCGGCATTCAAATCTGCGAACACCTGCCGCAGCTCGCCAAACTGGCCGACAAGTACGCCATCATCCGCACCATGGTCGGCGCAAAAGATCGCCACGAATCGTTTCAATGCATGACCGGTCGGCTCAACGAACGCAACCCACCCGGCGGCTGGCCAGAGTTCGGCTCAGTGATCTCGAAACTTCAAAGTTCACGCAACGCATCGCTGGCCTCGTATGTCAATCTTTCTCCCAAGATGCGACACTCGCCTTATAACTTTGGCAAGCCAAGCTTTCTCGGTGTCGGCCACACTCCATTCATGCCGCTCGGCTCCATCAAAGACGATATGGTCCTGAACGGAATCACTACAGATCGCTTGGCCGACCGCAAGCAACTGCTCGCAAGTGTCGATCAGTTCCGCCGCGGAGTCGATCGTAGCGGCGCACTCGGCGGTGTCGATGATTTCCAGCAGCGAGCTTTCGAGCTGCTTACGTCGGGGGAGATGCTCAAGGCACTCGATGTTTCGAAAGAGGACCCCAAAGTTCGCGAACGGTACGGCAAAGGGACTGACAAGGAACAGGGAGATGCGGCGCCCCGCCTGAATGAGCAATTTCTGCTCGCGAGGCGACTTGTCGAAGCCGGCTGCCGCGTTGTCACGCTCAGCTATTCGTTCTGGGACTGGCACGGTGGTAACTTCAAAAACGCCAAGCAGAACTTCCCGGATTTCGATCAAGCCTTAAGTGCTCTGATCGAAGACCTGGACCAGCGAGGCCTGCTCGAAACTACCACCGTCATTGCCTGGGGAGAATTCGGGCGTACGCCAACAATCAACAAAGACGGAGGCCGCGATCACTGGCCAAACGTATCCTGTGCGCTGCTCGCTGGTGGTCGCATGAAGACCGGCCAAGTCATCGGTGCTACCGATCGATTCGGTGGTGAAGCGGTCTCGCGGCCTGTTACATTCCAGGAAGTCTTCGCGACGCTGTACCATAACTTAGGCATCAATGCCTCGACCACCACGCTGCCCGACTTCAGCGGCCGACCTCATTATTTGGTTGACGACAACGTGCAACCAATCGCTGAGCTTGTTTAGCCAGTTCTCATGAGCTGCAATGTTGAGCAGTTGTCCTCGACAGTTTTAATAATGCATGTTTAATACTGCACGGTTGCTGCTTCTTGGGACTGGCCTTCCAAAGTTTGGCATGGCGTAGGTAATCACTCCACCAAACTTGCTTTACGTTTCACTCGACTTCGTGAAATTGTGATCAGCGCCACGCCCAACACAATGACGGCTGAAGCTGCAAAGATTCGCGAGCTAATGGTCTCGTTGAGAATCAGCCACCCCAAGAACACTGCCACAATGGGATTGATGTAAGAATAAGTCGATATGACCGCCGGCGCGTAGTGCTTCATTAACCACACGTAGGTCGTGAAAGCGATCAGCGAACCCGCCAGGACCAGGTATCCCCAAGCAAGCAACGAATTTAGGCTGAACTTGCGAACATCCAAATCCACCCCTTCGCCGATTAGCCATCCGGTTGCAACTAACCAAATCCCTCCCCAAAACATCTGCAGCGCCGCGCCCGTGAAGGGCTCAATGGGGTCTGGCGCATAACGCGTCATCAACGACCCGGCCGCCCAAAAGAAACAGGCAGCCACCAGCGCGAGCATTCTTCCAATATTGTTTTGTGCTGACGAACCGGGAACCAATTCAGGCCCAACTAACATCACCAACCCCGCAAAACCAACTGCGATGCCCACAAAGGTCAGCAGGGCAGGGCGGTCACCCAATTTCCCCCGGCTTAAACCAAGCACGGCCCAATCGAGCAACACGATAAACAGGGGGCTGAGCGAAACCACCAAAGTCGCCACGCCAGATGTAATCTCTTGCTCTGCCCAGGCCACCAAACCGTTCCCACCCAGCAACATGCACCCACCGACAACAGCGTTGTATCCGAATTGACTCCACGAAAACCTCACTCCACGAGTCGCAGCTATCAACCCGATCATAATCCCAGCGGCCACCAGAAACCGACAACCCGACATCAGAAATGGAGGTAGCGTTTCCACCGCCACACGAATCGCTAGGTAAGTACTTCCCCAAACGAGATATAAGGTCAGTAGTCCAGCGACCAATGCTAAAGTAGTGGGGGGCTTGGCAGCAAGCGTCATAAGTTGTGAGATCTGAAGGGTTGCAAGCGATGCATTGATGCGGCAGAGAAACGCAGCAGCGTAGCGTAGCCGCTGAATTCTGGGGAGGCTGCGATCAGCGAAGGACACACCGCTAGTCCCTGCGGTTCGTGCAGAATCAAATTGCTAGCTGACTATATTGCCGTAGATTGCCCTTGCGAAATCCCCTAGATCCCGCGAAACTCCGGCGATCAATCGGTACGCACTGCCCGACATGGATGTCGACGCATGCGATTAACTGCCGCCTCGGTTCGCCGGCGATTCACCAAATCACCGACGCGCGAATTCGACTTTGGAAGGGAATCCAAATATGTCATGGCTACTTGCACTTGTAATGTCTAGCTTCGTCGGCGCACCTGCTCCGGACTGCATGATTGTTGAATTCACCACAGATAATTGTGGACCGTGTCAACAACTGCAACCC
>JANPLP010000941.1:0-6363 GCA_031426595.1 Planctomycetia bacterium
GCGACCCAAGGCCATCCATGGGCGAGTGAGTTGCTGTACGCCGTGGGGCGAACTTATCAGGCAGAAGCCGATGCAACACCAACCAACCTTGACGTGCTGCGGATGCGAGCGTTGGGGTTCTATCGAGCCGCTCGCGGGACGTCGCCGTCGAACGCTATCGCCTGCAACCAACTCGGATACTTGCTGCTGCAGATGGATCGCAACGAAGAAGCTCGTGAAGTCTTGGCTGCTGCAGTGACGCTGAAGAGCGACCCTGCTTTCCTGAGCAACTTTGCGGAAGCCAGCCGGCGGTTGGGAGATAGCCAATCAGTCGCCTGGGCGGCTACAAGCGTGGCAGCCATCCGCAGTCGCACTCCCGTTCAATCACCCCTGCCCGGATTCGTTGAAGTCACGCCAGAAGAATTCGTGGCTATTAGTCCACGCGCCATCGGGCCGCAGCCAACCATGGAAAACGTAAATAGTGCGACGGTCGCGCCAGCCTACAGATCCGCAGCCACGCCCCGCAGCGGTCCAGTTCGCTAAACCACCGGTAATCGAACACTCCAGACGATTTGCTGACGAGTCAACTATGAAATTCAGAACCGCGATTCGAACGAGCTTGACGGCTTTGATGACCTGCGTGGCGATGAGCAACGCGAGTCAACTGACGGCTCAAACTGGTACCGTAAATGGCCCAGCATCCACTGCCAATCAGGGCACGATTGCGCAGCCGAAGATCAATGGCGCCAAAGCGACGGCTCCGACGACAATGTACGTACCGGTGCCAATGATACAAAACAACGAGTTCGCACCGCTTACCGGTACCGTAGATCGCACCGGCTTTTCAGCCACCAATCCACCGACTCAACCTCAGGTCGCGTTGGGCCGTTGCCAACCTTGCACCGTGGCAATTGATTGTGCTGACAATTGTATTGGGGGCCGTCGGCAGACATGGAAGGATCTACATCCTTATCCCTTCCAGCCGCTCGGGCACGGAGAATATCTCGGACCGATCCGATTACCTTCGACGCTCGACTATCGCTTGCGCGTGGGTGATAGCGTACGGTTCATTTTCATCGATGCCCCTTCACAACTTCAAGACAGTTACAGGCTGATGGTGGGTGATGAAGTCGCAATTGAGTCGGCGACTGACGAAAAAATCCGCCGCGGAGATCTGCAACTTGGTCGCGGATTGGTGATCCAACCTGACGGCAAGCTAACTGTGAGCCTCATTGGTGAAGTGGATGCAGCGGGCCTAACGATTCCGCAACTGCGACATAACCTAGAGATCAAGTACAAGTCCTTCATTCGCGAACCTTCGATTGACGTTACACCCATCAGGACAAATTCTCTAAAAACTGCGATTCTCAACTCAGTGGATGCACGCGCCGGAGCAGGGGGGACGAATTACATTGATACAGTCCATCCCGACGGCACCATTCGCTTACCGAAACTCGGATCGATACCCGCGCAGGGTATGACGTTAGACGAAATCAAACGCGAGGTTAACTTGCGATACGGACGGATCGTCTCGGGGCTGGAAGTCGAGTCGGGAATCAATGCAGAAGCGAAGCATTTCGTGTTTATCACCGGTGAGGTCACGCTGCCAAACCGTTATGAATTGCTCGGACCAACTTCCGTCACTCAAGCGATCGCTTTGGCCGGCGGTCATAAGCTAGGCGCAAATCTGCGACAAATCGTAATCTTCCGGTACGCGGAAGACTGGCGGTTGGTGACCACTGTCGTTGACCTCCGCGGCGCAATTCTCGGTAGGGACCCAACACCTGCTGACAATATTTGGTTGCGAGATAGCGACACTGTGATTGTGCCTCAATCGGGCATTAAGTCCATGAACAACTTCGTGCGTCAGGTATTCACTGAAGGCATCTACGGCGTGGTACCGTTCAGCTACGGTATTTCACAATTTCAAGGCGGGGGCAACATCAACTAGGCTAGTTGAAGCTCAGTGATGATCATGCGCCCAGTTGATGACGCGATTGTGATCGCGAGGATGCGATTGAGTGCGGTTTCAATGTTGTCCAGAACGTGGTTTTGCATTGCGTTTTGAACAGTCAGGCAAATAGTGATGGCAACGCATGTGAGAGCATCCTCTGCTTTTTCTTTGAGGGGATTCTTCGGAGCTAGGCGACATCGTTGAGCTCCAGTTCTGTAAGCCCCTCACCCTGCCTCTCTCGCCTGAGTACAGGGGAGAGGTAGTCTACCGAGCAACTCCAACTCACTTTGGCACGTGCGGCAACAACAAACCACCCGCGGTACTTCAGTCACTTCAAAGTCATCGCTGGCTGGGTCCTGCTCTGCAGCGAGCGGAGCGCTCACGAACCGCTACTCCCCTTCGCCCCGGTACTCCGGGGAGAAGGGGGCGGGGGATGAGGGGTCAAGAGCTTGGTCGATCTGTTCGAGCATGCCAAAGCAGATCTTCGTAAGTGTTCTGAGTTTGACGCAAGTGACGCGAAAACTCCTTCTTATCGATAGGCTTCATGGTGATACTCACGCGTTAATATAGTAATCGGGCTCCTCATCCCCCGCCCCTTCTCCTCAGAGTACTGAGGAGAAGGGCAGACACACATTTTAAGAATGAAAAGCAACATGGTTGAGCTCCAATGCCGCTTGCCCCTCACCCTGACCCTCTCCCCGGAGTACCGGGGAGAGGGAAGTGCGCGCGGGTCGGGTTGGCGCGCCCGCTGAACGACTTCAATTTTGGGTGGCACGCTCTGAGTACTCGAAGGGCGTGGGCAGTGCTAAGTGACTTGGGTTTGAGAGTTGCTGCACGACCAATTAACGAGACTGTACGTAGACATTTGTGCTTGGTGTTCAAGCGTGCTCGCTGTGCTTCGAGCTTGATTGCAGCGTGACATGTTTCTTTCCTGCACCACGCCCTTCGCAAAGCCCTCAGGGCGTGCCACCCAAAACGCAGTACATCGACTCAGTCCCACCACCAAGGCGAGTGAGCGGTTGAGACTACCACGGCCTGATTGGGTACAGTGGACGTCGCCAAAAATTTGGCTTCCTTCCACTGCTCACGACCGGTGGTTGTCGTAAGATCCATTTTGACGCCACCACTTACAACTGCAACTGTGGTTCCGGATCGCAAGCGATGCCAAGTGGTCAGTCCTTCGACTGATTTCGGAGCTGGTGTGGTTTGGCTTTCACAAAGCTGTTTGCCGAAATTGCAAAGGTTTGGAAACCAGCGGTGCAGATTCGGTTCGCCGTTCACCTCAACTGCAAGCTGTAATGCCAAGCCTGATTCGAAGACACCGCATAATCTCGCATAGGAAGGTAGCGACTTGCGGAGTTCGGGCATCTTGCTGCTAATTTCCTTAGCAAATTTGTCGGCGCATAAATCGCGTTCGCCTGTCGGGGCTCGCTCTGCGGTTTGAGAAACCCACTGTTGTTCACTCAGAACGCAAACGCAATTGTCGGGCAACTGAAACATTGGCTTCGCGCCGCTGGCCTGAATGGGTTCATCGGAAAAAGCGAACCACCATCGCACCAAGCTTTGACTTGGAACCGCAGCTTGTTCGTCCAAGAAATCGAAGTAGGTCTTAACACGTGGGAATGTCTTTACGGTTCCAAACGCAACTCGCTTCATGTGTTCGTCGGCGTCGATCAAGGCAACTGCAGTGCTACAGTGAGCGGGCAAGCCGAATACACTGACCGTATGATCGCCGATTTTCTCTTGCATCTGCTCAACGAGAAGTTTTGGATTTCGAGCTAGGCGATCGATTGCTCCACGCTCTTGCAGCATCTGTTGTGCAGCGAGAATTCCGGCGTTGCTCGGTTCGATAGAACAGCCAATAGGTGCGGTTTTACTATTGATCAAAGCGGCAACAGTTGCCAAGTCTTGAAGTAGGAAACCGTGAGCGTTCTCACCCGCGGGCCCCGCGATCAGTACATCCTCTTGGTCGACGAGCACCTTGACGTAAGTAATGCGCGAGAGCCCCGCCAACTTTGCGACATCTACGGATGGCTGTAAGCCAGCACGACGAGCTTCAGCTAGGCTTGCGTCGAGTTGCTTGAGCGAGATCGTGCGCAGCTTGCTCTGCTGCCGCCAGGGATGCTTGGCTGGTGAAGCGACAGACAATCTCAGATCTACGGGTAACTGCCCCGTGTCTTTGAGTCGCTTCATGTAGCCTTTGGGGTCGACGTAAACGCCCGCCGGATAAGGACTGATGGTGTTCGTACCACCAGCTAGTAACCAAGAATCCGGATCAATCGTCTGTTGAATCAGATTCATTAACGTATCGAAGTCTGCAATCACCGCGCCGCCCGGCAGCGTGGTCGGAGTTGTCTCGCCACTGGAACCGGTGCCTAATCCATTGCCGCTTGCGTTTTCACTTGCAGGAGGAGATTGTGCCAAGCAGTCGCCCGCGCCGATATTTGTCCACAATGTAGCGAGCGCAAAGATTGCCAACGCAAGTTTAGCCCCGGAACTCAATGACTCGTTCGGGCTCACCGTCTTCCAGCGCAATGCACACATGAGAAACTCCTCATTGTTTTTCTAAACGCGACCCCTTGCAGTGTAACGCTGGTCGATCGTGAACGCAAACAGTGAAATGCGAATACGTTGCGAGCGAGACAGGGTATCACTTGAGCCTATCCCAAGCATTCGCAACTCGGCTTACAATGGTACCGTTCTGGTTTATACCTGCGTCGAGCTGGTTGACGCAATGTTTGCAAGGAGCTTAGCCGACATGCCAATTTACGAATTTTATTGCCGCGATTGCCATACGATTTTCAGTTTCTTCGCGAGACGAGTGAATACGGAAACGGTGCCCAAATGTCCAAAGCATGGCAAGCACAAATTGCAGCGGCAGATGTCTCGGTTTGCTATCTCAAGCGGACGTTCCGATTCCCAACCGCCAGGTGACGGGCCGGAAATGGACTTCGATGATGAGAAAATGGAAGCTGCCATGATGCAGATGGCGGGCGAAGTCGAAGGGATGGATGAAGAGGATCCTCGCGCTATGGCCCGTGTCATGCGAAAACTGATGGACACGACCGGTATGCGGATGGGCGAAGGAATGGAGGAGGCGATCCGACGTATGGAAGCGGGCGAGGACCCCGACAAGGTTGAAGAAGAGCTGGGGGATGTGCTCGACGGTGAGGATCCTTTTGCAACGGGTGAAAGCAAACTTAAAGGCATCCATCGCCGCATGACCGAAGCCCCGAATGTCGACGAAGAGATTTACGACATGTAGTTGCGGATGCCGGAACGGCGCGTTGGAGAGATGGACGCCGGAACGGCGCGTGGTTTGTTCCGGCCTACTAAAAACTTGTAGGTTTACGCCGGAACGGCGCTTTGCTTGTTCCGGCCTACTTAGATGCTCACCAGTGAACTTGGGTCACTGCGTGGTGCTCAGATCGCCAGACAACTTGTAGTTTTCCATTGGCGATACATTCGTCAATTCCGCGAAACCAATTTTGCTGAGCGTCGATGTACCGCTGCGATACATCGGGACCAAGTGGTGTCAGTGTGAGCACCGCGTATTTGATGTCGTGTTGCTTCAAGTAGGCGATGAGTTCATCGGCGGTCGCGATCGAATCCGGGTTGGCGAAGTGTTTCGATTGAAAATAAGGAGTGGCGATTTCTACTCCGGGTGGCAGGTATGCCAAACGGTGTTCAAAAAGTGTGACGACCTTCTCGTCAGCAGGAATCTCCGAATAGAGGTAAAGTGCAAGCTCGGCGTAGCTATCCCCGACTCCGTCTCTTATGTAGTCGATCGGCGAGCGGACCTTCATCACGCACAGCCAACTATCCAGGTAATAACCACTGTTGGTCCAAGGAACGCTGCAAAATGTTAGCACGCTGATGCACGTTAAGGTCAGCCTCCGCGTCTTCAATGGTAAGTTCGCAATGTACCTTGCACTAGCAAACACGCCTAGCATAAGAAATGGTACTCCGAATCGTGCTTGCTGCGACGACGCGAACCAGAGGATATACAGCCAACCACCCAGTACCGTGGCAGCGATCGTTTCTCGCTGATACTTTCCAGTGAACGCCTCTCTACATCCAAGCGCGCCGCAAATGAGAATTACTAGCCACTGAAAACCGAATGTGCCATCGTAGAGCTCAGTTGCGAAGGCGAGTGCGAACGGTGCGATAAGCAGACCTGTCCAGCCGTGGATACCAAATTCCCCTGCTGCAAGCTCGTGGTGAAACTCGCTCGTTTGCAGAGTCGCCGGGTCGGAAGAAAACAGAGCTGCGAAGTAGGGAGAGAGTGGATTGCCGTTAAGTATCCAGGAACGGAGGTAAAAAGGGGTTGCGAAGGCGCACGCGATTAAAACACCAAGCAGAACTTGGCGGTTCATGGTTGCTTGTTTAGGTTTCAAAAGTAAGAAGCTGACCGGTAGAAATGCGGCTAA
>JANPLP010000942.1:0-4129 GCA_031426595.1 Planctomycetia bacterium
GCATAAACGTATCCGTTGCATACTCGAACAGGGTTCGATACCACGCTTCGCTGCCCGTGGGAACCGACAACCCACCTGCTGGACTCAGGGATTGAATCGAACAGATCAATTCGTTCGGCTTGCCATCGGCACCGAGTGTCACGCGCCGCCGCGTGCGCACACCAAGCCGAACCTTATCAGGTCTGACAAATCCGTGGGTGAACTCGTCCGCGCCCCCGTTGATCAACAAGCGCTCCAGCGATGCATCCATCGACGCACGCTGGTACGAGTCAATCCCATTTAGAAACTGCTCATGAACGCGCGTCGAAGCGAGCCCCAAAAGAATGTGCAACGACTTCGAAGCGCGGCTCTCACCGGTCGCCAAACTCAACGCATAAAAACAGAGGCCCGCCTGCACTTCCGCTTCGACGATAAAATCATCTTCAGTCACTGAGAATTGCGAAACAGAGTTACCACTGCGGTGGTCCACTGCACCAACATTACGTTCTGTTCGCTTCCTTGAATCCGATTTTGACATTGATGTTCAGGTGCAGGATTTAGATGAAATCGGAGAGTGCCGACCTTACATAAGGCCTTGGACACGAACACCTTGGCATGCATGCACGTCTTCCCGAATGTACAACCAGAGCATCTTAACATAGCCGCGTGCACCACAAGTCGGTAAGCCTATGGCGACTCACATCTTTTTGAATGATCTGCCAGCAACATGATGCATCACACTGCATGGCGCGCATTCAACCTATCTTGCCAGCGAACTCGGGAGAAGTGAGGGATTCATAATCTCCCAGCCCTGATGCACAATAGCTTGTACGTAATTCGACCGCTTGGCCGCCCGCACCCTGACGGCAATCGCAGATTCAACTAATCACTCATCAAATTGCGAATGAAAAAGTCGGTCATCAGCCGCTGCATGTGAGCTTTCTGCTGCGGGTCCACTACACCATGTCGGTTCTTCGGATACACCATCAGATCAAACTGCTTGCCCGCATTCTGCAAAGCATCCGCTAGTTGCAAGGTGTTACTCATATGGACATTGTCATCTCGCTCACCATGAATCAACAGCAATCGACCACTTAGGTTCCCCGCCGCTTCCACTACGGAGCTCGATTTGTAGCCCTCGCCATTCACCTTCGGCAAGTCCATGTAGCGTTCTGTGTAAATCGCATCATAGTTCCGCCAATCAGTGACCGGCGCACCCGCAATTCCAGCTCGAAACAGCTTACTGTGCGTCAACGCGTACGAAGTGAAGTAGCCGCCATAACTCCACCCCCACAGTCCAATTCGTTCACCGTCCGCCCAAGGTTGCGCTGCCACCCACTTCACTGCGTCCTCAAGATCCCGCAACTCGACTCGCCCTAAGTCGCCGCGTATCGTCCAAGTATCTTTAATACCTCGCCCACGTGCTGACCTGTTATCGCACAGCACCACTGCAAAACCTTGTTGGCAAAGCATCTGGTGCCACCAATAACTCGCGCCCGCCCATGCATTCTTAACAGTAGGTGCTTGCGGACCTCCATAAACATGGAACACCACAGGCAACTGTTTGGTAGCACTGTGCATCTGAGTGCCACTCGGCAACATCACCAACGCTTGCAGCTCGACACCATCTTGCGTTTTGATCGTCAACGGAGCAGGTGGACGAACATCTAAAAACCGGTAACGATCAGAGACCGGCGTCTCAATCACTCGCAGCAACTGCCCATCGATTCGATGAATACTGGCAACCGGAGGCGTCGTGTAACTGCTAAAAACATCGATAAAGTACTTACCCGATGCATCGACAGTCGTACGATGTGTACCAGGCGTAGCAGTTACTTGATGAACGCTGGCACGCTGAATATCGACTGCGATTAACTGCGAGTCGGTTGGATGTGAGATGTTACCACTCACGAACGCAGTCGACTTATCACTGGATACGCTCAGTAAACTATCCACATCCCAATCGCCATGCGTCAGCGGCGTGCGTTGCCCCGACGCAGCCGAAACGCGATACAAATGCCGCCGGCCCTCCGGTAAATCGCTCAGCCACAGGAAATCACCGCCGGGCAAAAACTCCGGCGTCCCCAAAACTTCGATCCATCCCGCAGTCTCCTCCACGAACAATGTAGTCGCTGCACCCGACGTGCGATCGACGCGCACAATTGACTGCTTATTCTGAACACGGTTGAACACTTGCAACCATAACTCGTTGGTTGGCGACCAAGTCACCCGCGCAATCAATCGGTCTGAATCATCAAACGCTGACAGATCCACGGCCTGCAACTTCCCCGAAGAAACATCCACTATCCACATTCGGGCAAGCGGCAATGGATCGCCCGCTTTCGGATAGCGAGTGTCTTCTAACTGCTGCCGAAAACTAATGCTGTCTGAAACTTGATAGTGCAATACCGGCGACTGATCTAACTGCAAAAACGCAATTTGCTTCCCATCTGGACTCCACCAATAGGCTTTAAAATTGCCGCGACCATACAACTCCTCTTGATAGACCCAGTCAAGCTTACCGTTCAGTAGCTCCTCAGTACCATCGCGGGTCAGTTGCTTGAGCTCAGTGGACTCAGTCGCTACGACCCACAAGTTGCTGTCACGCAAAAAAGCGACATGCTTGCCGTCCGGGCTCAACTCCGCAAACTCTTCATCCTCGGTCTCTGAATGAGTCAGTTGTCGGGCCGCGCCGCTTTCGGTGTCGAAGTAATACAGGTCGCGTCGGTGTGGAATAAGTGCGTGCTTGCGATCCGGCGAGAAGGCTTGCAGAGTTGCCGCCGCGCGCGCTTCTTCAGTTTTAAATGCGGCCAAACCCTCAAGCTTCGTTGCCAAAGTTCGCAGTTCTTCAATCGGCCGCATGGCACCCGTTTCCGCGTCCACTGCAAAAGTCGCCGTCTCGCGACGCACTGCATACTCGGACGTGGCACCAATCCAGCTCGCCCCGCGCACTGCTGCCCCGCTGTATTCAACGGTACTGCCCGGCGCATAGAGATGATCCAGCGTAATGAGCTCGGATGGCACCAGATCGTCAATCGACACAAGCGGCTGCAGGGAGTCCTGAGCTATATCTTGAACAACACGTTGCACCGGAAAAGAGCGTCCTACCGCCACATCCGGATCAAAGAAGTTCCACACCGTCAGACTATCGTCGGCTTCAGGCTCAAGCATATGCGCAGCCAACAAACCGAGCGGCTGCGCGGTCTCAATGATATATGTTCCTCTAGCCAAAGCAGATTCTGCCAGCACCAGTTTGGCATCGACGTCTACCATCGCATGAGCCTGGAAAGACCGCTGACGCTTGACGCTGAACACTTCGTAGGATTCGGTCTTCAATTTTGTTTCCGATTTCAACTGCTTCACCTGAATACCATGCTTCAACAATCGACTCACCGCCCAGGCACACTGTCCATTGACCGCGTAGGCATTGGGTAACGCGATCGAGTTCAACGCTTCAGCTCGATTCCAAAGCTGGACCGTGTAATCTTTTTCTGTCAATTTCGATGCTGAATCGGGGCCATAAGGGCCTTTCGGCGGAGCCCCATCGGCTTGTTGATAACCGCGAACCAATAGCGACTCGCCAGTGGGTGCTAGTTTTGCATCCAGCGCCAAGAGTTGCCCCACGTGAGGCGCCGCCGTCGACTGATCGACAAGATGCCGCACTTCCATCGCATTCTCCGCCAAACTGAATAGCAACTCGCGGGCGAACGCATACGAAGCTTCCACTCGGCGCTGGTAACTCGCATAAGAATAGGTCTCGACCAGTATCGCCAAACGCCCCCGCAATCCCATGTACTCAGTGCTGTACCGCGGTTCATGGCCATACGTCTCCCAGCGCCGATGCTCACTATCGAAGTTGCCGTAATAAAAGGATCCAAACCCGGCCGCCTCCATTCGCTCAGTCAGTGTCGGAATCAATTTCCCACGCAACCAACGGTCCATCGGCTGCGAAGCGGAAGGGTTGTGAGGAATATCGTAAGTCATCTCGTATCGGTGCAGCGAACCGTTAGTGGTGTGCATATCAACAAACACATCAACCTCATAACGATTGAAAGCCGCAACCAGACCGGTCACTTCCGGCGTCTCCAGCTTGATGAAGTCGCGATTGAGATCCAATCCCTGTGCGTTTTCACGCATACCCATACCCGCA